>JAQUNT010000064.1 GCA_028717525.1 Elusimicrobiota bacterium | reverse complement strand
CTGGGAAAGCTACATGCCTAGCGATGAGTTCAGCGAAGGGGCGGACTTCCTGTGGAAGTCCCCCGGCGGGGGCGGCGGGGGCGGCGGCACCGCCGCGAAGACCGCGGCGGCGGAGGCGACCAAGGCCGCGGGGGCGGCCGCGCCGACCGCGGGGGTGCCGGAGTTCTGGGACGAACTCAAGACCAAGATGCACAAGCAGGTCGTCACCGCCATGGAGACCGAGCGCATCCGCATCTCGGAGGACCCCGGGCAGAACGAAGAGAACCGCAAGAAGGTCTCCTCCATCATCGAGAACCTCCTGCAGCGGGAGGCCAACCTGCCGCTCTCGCGCGCCCAGCGCGAGCAGTTCGTGGGCGAGCTGGTCGACGAGATCCTGGGCCTGGGGCCCCTGCAGGCCCTCATGCGCGACCCCAGCGTCAACGAGATCATGGTCAACTCCTTCGACCACATCTACATCGAGCGCGCCGGCAAGCTGGTGCTGCTGCCCAACCGCTTCCGCAACGACGAACAGGTCATCCAGGTCATCAAGCGCATCGTGGCCCCCATCGGCCGGCGCATCGACGAGTCGGTGCCCCTCGTCGACGCCCGGCTGAAGGACGGCAGCCGGGTCAACGCCATCATCGCGCCCCTGGCGGTCTCCGGACCCAGCCTGACCATCCGGCGCTTCTCGGCCAAGCCCTTCACCTACAAGCAGCTCGTCGGCTTCGGTTCGGTCTCCCCGGACATGATCGAGTTCCTCAAGGACTGCGTGCTGCTGCGCAAGAACATCATCATCTCGGGCGGCACGGGCACCGGCAAGACCACCTTCCTCAACATGCTCTCCAACTTCATCCCGGAAGACGAGCGCATCGTCACGGTGGAGGACACGGCCGAGCTCAAGCTCATGCAGGAGCACTGGGTGCGCCTGGAGAGCCGGCCGCCCAACATCGAGGGCAAGGGCGAGATCACCATCCGCGACCTGGTCAAGAACTGCCTGCGCATGCGCCCCGACCGCATCGTGGTCGGCGAGTGCCGCGGCGGCGAGGCGCTGGACATGCTGCAGGCCATGAACACCGGCCACGAAGGGTCTCTGGCTGCCATCCACGCCAACACCCCCAGCGACGCCATCTCGCGGCTCGCCGCCATGTGCTTGTTCTCGGGCACCGAGCTCCCCATGAGCGTCTTGGTCGATATGATCGCCAGCGCCGTCCATCTGATCGTGCAGATCACCCGGTTCTCGGACGGCAAGCGCCGCGTGACCTACATCACGGAGGTCACGGGCAAGGACGGCAACCAGGTCAAGAACAAGGACATCTTCCGCTTCCACCAGGTTTCCGTGGACGAGCAGGGCCGCAGCATCGGCGATTACACGGCCGAGGACTACGTCCCGAGCTTCCACGAGGAGTTCAAGCTCAAGGGCATCAAGTTCCCGCGCGAGATGTATGAAAGCATCACGACCAAGAAGAAGAAAGGGGCCGGCCCAGCCGCGCCGGGAGCGGCGCCCAAATGACCGCCTGGCTCGGCCTCCTCCTGTGGCTGGCGGCCGCGCCCGCGGGCGCGCAGATCTTCTCGCCTGCCGAGGTCAAGTTCCTCGTCGACAAGACCGACGGGGCCGAGGCCAAGAGCCAGATCATCTACCACTATTTCAAGAAGGACCGCGACCCCGGCCTGCCGGTGCCTTCCTGGATCGACTCGACCCTCGACGCCATGCTCAAGAGGCCGGTCTGGCAGGACCCGGAGGAGGGGGTCATCAACGAGGCCCAGCTCTGGCAGGCCCCGGTCTCGGTGCTCTACGAGTTCTTCGAACTCACCCGCAAGACCTTCCTGCCCTCCGACGGAGGCCAGCTGCTCCAGCCCGGGGTCCTCATCCGCGACTATGCCGACAACCGCATCCGCTTCCAGATGTCTTTGGACCGCCTCTACCGCGCGCGCCTGGGCAGTTCCTTGGGCGGACGCGGCCGGGCCGTGATGGCCGACTTCGACCTCATCCTCCGGGAGATGGACAGCGTCATCGACGCGTTGACCTCGTCGGACGCCGAGCGCTACCGGGAAGCGGTCCTGGCCGTCGGGGGGCTGACCGACAACGCCTTCCGCGTCCTCAACCGCATGCCGCGGGGCTACGCGCCGCCGGAGCCGCCCGGCAGCCGCAAGACCGCCATGGCGCTGGCCACCCTCTTCAAGTTGGGCGGCATCGCCCTGATCTTCGCGGCCTTCTGGTTCGTGGGCGCGCTCAACGAGGCGCGCATCGCCAAGTACATCGAGGACTACAAGGTCAAGTCCAAGCAGTGGGTGCACGACTACGAGCGCCAGTTCATCACCATCAAGGTCAACTACCTGGTGGGAGGGCCGGCCGCCCTGGGCGTCCTCGTCGGCCTGCTGACCTTCGACCCCTTCGGCTTCCTGATCTTCTCGGGCTTCGGGATCTACGGCGGGCTCATCCTGCCCGGCTGGCTGCTGCGCAACATCCGCTGGCGGCGGGGGATGAAGTGCGAGGCCCAGCTCATGGACGCCATGATCCTGATGTCCAACGGACTGAAGTCCGGCATCGATCTCGTGCAGTGCCTGGAGCTGGTCCACCGCGACCTGCAGCCGCCCATTGCCGAGGAGTTCGGCCTCTGCATCAAGAACTATCAGCTGGGCACCAGCCTGGAGAAGTCCCTCGAGGGCGTGGAGGAGCGCGTGCAGAGCCGGCTGCTCTCCTACATGATCAAGGCCGTGGTCATCCAGCGCCAGGTCGGGGGCAACCTCACCAAGATCTTCGACCGCATCGTGGATAACATCCGCGAGGAGACCAAGCTCATCGAGAAGACCGCGGCCATGACCTCGCAGCAGCGCATCCAGGCCATCGTGGTGGGGGTCATGCCCTGGGTCATGTTCTTCATCATGTTCGCCTTCCAGCCGGGCCCCATGAAGGCGTTCTACTTCACGCCGCTGGGGGTCTGCGTGCTCATGTTCTGCACGATGTGGATCGCCATCGGCATGAAGATCGTCAATAAGCTGGGGGACGTCCAAGTATGACCGACAGCCTGATGAGCGGCCAGCTCGTGCACTACCTGCTCCTGGTGGTGGGGGTGCTGGGATCGGTCGCGGCGTACACCGCGATCCACCGCCTGCTGGCCCCGCCGCCCGAGGTGGACAAGTCCGACCTGGCCATGCTGGCCAAGAAGGACCTGGGCATGACCTCGGCTTTCTCCGGCCTCAACCCGCAGGGCGGGCTGCTCGACCGCATCGACCTTTTGCTGCTGCGCACCTTCCACCTCGACGTGAAGCTCGAGGAGGTGCACATGATGATGGGCCGGCCCAACAAGCCGTCCCCTCTGGACATGCTGCACCTCAAGGAGATGCTGGGCGCCGGCCTGGCCGGGTTCATCTACTTCATGACCGGTTCGCCGGTCCTGGGCCTCTTCGGGGTCATCGGCTTCTTCATCCCCGACTCCCTGTTCAACGGGAGGATCCGGGCCCGGCAGACTGAGATCATGCGCAACTTCCCGACCTTCGTGGACCTCACGGCCCTGACCATCGAGGCCGGCCTGGACTACATGACCGCCATCGACCGCATCCTCAAGAACGCCAAGGCCAAGACCGAGCTGGAGGTCGAGCTGGGCAAGATGATCAACGAGATCTCGCTGGGCTACTCCCGCCGCGACGCCTTGAAGCGCCTGGCCATGCGCACCGGCATCCAGGAGATCCGCTCCTTCGTGGGCTTGATCATCCAATCCGACGAACTGGGCACCAGCCTGGTGGAACTTCTGCGCAACTACGCCACGGACATGCGCTTCAGGCGGCTCAACAAGGCCGAGAAGCTCGCGGCCCAGGCCTCCACCAAGATGCTCATCCCGCTCTTCATCTTCATCTTCCCGACGGTGTTCATCCTGATGCTGGCGCCGATGATGAAGTCGCTCGTCTCGGGAGGTCTTGGGTTCTGATGGGCGCCCAACTCCTGCTGGGACTGGCGCTGGCGGCCTCCGCCTGGGGGCAGGAACCCCTCCGGGTCAGGGACGCCGACGGGCTGTTCCTGGACATGGCCAAGCTCAACCTGGGCACCATCACCTCGGAGGAGGACAAGAAGAAGTACATCTACACCATCCAGCTCGAGAAGGCGCGCATGATGCGCAAGACCCTCAACGGCGTCTACGAGAACGCCTTCGACCTCTATCGGAAAGGCGACTTCAACGGGGCGCGGGAGCTGACCTCCAAGATCCTGGCCATCGACCCGGCCTACGCGGACGCGGGCATCCTGCAGCGCGCCTCCATCGAGCTCAACGGTTCGCCCAAGCCGTACGCCTCGGAGCAGAAGCTCATCGAGGACCGCTTCGAGGAGGGCATGGCCCTCTACCGCCAGGGGCGCCTGGTGGAGGCGACCGGACGCTGGGAGGAGGCGGTCAAGCTCGCGCCCAGCAACCTCAAGGCCCGCTGGTGGCTCAAGAAGGCCCGCGGCGAGATGGCGGACGACCATTTCCGGCGCGGGCAGAAGGCCTACCGGCAGCACCGCCTGCGCGAGTGTCTGGACCAGTGGTACGCGGCGCTGGTGCTCAACCCCCGCTATCCCCGCTTGGTCCCGGCGATCGCCAAGGTGGAGGCCGAGACCCGGGAGGCCGACGCCAACGAGAAGCTGCAGACCGCTCTCAACCTCTACAGCCAGGGCCTCATCGACGAATCCATCAAGATGCTCGACGAGGTCCTGGCCCTGGGCCCGGGCAACGCCAAGGCGCAGAAGCTGCAGGCCGAGATCCGCTCGGAGATGGCCAGCCAGCACCTGGTGGCCGGGCGCAGGCTCTACGAATCGCGCAAGTACGACGAGGCCCAGGCGGAGTGGAAGAAGGCCGTCAGCTACGGCTACGACACCCGCGCCGCGGACCAGCTCATCGCGCGCGCCAAGGAGCAGGTCCGCCGCGAGGACGCCGCCCGCAGGCGCGCCGCGGAGATCGCCAAGCAGAAGGCCGAGGAGGAGAAGATCAAGGCCGCGGAGATCGCCAAGGCGGAGGCCGAGGCCAAGGCGGAGGCCGACGCCAAGGCCGCGGCCAGCGTCGCGTCGAGCACGGCCGCCGCGACCGCCCCCGCCGCCGCCGCCCCCGTCGGGACCAGCGAGGAGAACAAGCGCCAATCCCAGCAGTACTACCTCTCCGGCATCATCTACTACGACAAGGGGGACTTCGAGAAGGCGCGCAACGAGTGGACGCACGCCCTGCAGCTCGACCCGGCCAACCCGGACGCCAAGGCCGGGCTGGAGCGCATCAACAACCTCTACGGCAGCCCCCAGTGAGGCCGGTATTTTTGATATCCTCTCCTAGGTCATGAGACTTTCCTCGAAGTGGTTCATGTGGTTCACCATGATCGGCATCTACGTCATGGTGCTGGGCGGCATCTTCTACTACAACCTGTTCAAGTGGACATTCGACGAGAAGCTCAAGCAGGAGGCCATCGACATGGTGCGCCTCTACGCCCCCACCTTGATCACGGGCTTGGCGCGCAGCCAGAGCGCCCTGTCCATGGACGAGCACGACGTGGTCCTGCGCTTTTCCAAGGACGACCGGGTGGCCTCCTTGCTCTACCTCAACAAGTTCGGCGAGGTGCGCTGGTTCCGCGACCCCAGCAAGATCACCTACACCTTCGAGCAGTTCGTCAAGGAAGTGTCGCTGCCCACCGACGCCATCGAACAGGCCTCGCTGGCCAAGACCCCGGTGGTGCGCGCCGTGCCCGGCATGCCCCTCTACGACATCGCCATCCCCCTGGCCCTGCGCGGCGAGGTCATGGGCATCCTGGACCTGCAGATCAGCCGCGAGGGCGTGGTCAAGGTCATCAACAAGGCCATGAGCAAGTACGCGGTGGGCGCCGTGGGGGTGCTCTTCCTTCTGGGCATCCCGCTCTACTTCTTCCTCCACCATTTCGTGCTCAACCCCCTGCTCTCCCTGCGCGACGCCATCGAGGCCATCTCCTTTAAGAACCTGGAACTTAAGTTCCCGCCGCGGCACGACGAGATCGGGGAGCTGGCCAACGTCATCAACATCTTCCTCTCCAAGGTGAAGGCCGAGGTGGCCAACACCATGGTCAAGGAGAAGCAGCGGGGGGTGGCCGAGGCCCGCTGGTGGCAGTCCATCCTCACGGCCGTGGTGGCCAAGAGCCACAAGGCCATCGTGGTCGACGAGGACAACTCGGTCCTGTTCACCAACTTCCCCCTGGCCGGGTCGGCCGCGGACGGCAAGACCCACCTGCTCGACGTCATCGACAGCCAGCAGCAGGACGTGCTGCGCCTGGTGGGCGTGGCCCTGGACCGGCCCAACCAGCTCGTCGAGGCGGACACCATGTTCCACGCCGAGCCCTGCCACGTCCGGGCCGTGCACCTGGAGGAGGAGGGCGAGCTGCGCCGGACCCTCATCCTCTTCGAGCCCAAGGCCGGCCCCGCGGGCAGCGTGCGGGCGTTCGCCTGAGCGCGTCCGCGCTCAGGGCGCGTCGGTGGCCCCTTGTATTTCTTTATTAGTATTGTTAATCTCTTCTAACGTAAAACATGTCCAGGAGAGTGCAATGACCCAGCAAGTCAAGCGCATCGACCCGTATTGGCACACCCATCCCATGATTCCGACCGGGGTCGCCGTCGGGGGCATCCTCGCCCTCATCGGCTACCTCAAGGCCGCGACCGTACTGGCCGCGCTGGGGGGAGTCGTGATGGCCTTGGCCATCCTCTTCGCGGCCCGGCCGGTCCTCTCCGCCGTGCTCGGCACCCTCGGCCTGGCCGGGGGGCTGCTCAGCTTCGTGGTGGTGCCCAACCTCAGCGCCGCCGGCATGTCCATGCCGCTCAAGCTCGTGGCCACGCTGATGTTCGCGGTCTTCTACATGGTCCTGATGGACGCCCTCATCCTGGTCCTGGCCGTGCTCTACAACCTTTTCTCGCACACCTTCGGGATGAGCGCCGTGCGCCTGGCACTGGAGGCGGCCGAAGAGCAGCCCGCCGCGGAATAGGATCGCCATGCGGGTGAACGTCGTCTACGCGTCGCGCGAGCCGAACCGGGCCGCGATCATCCTGGAGGCGATGGCGGCCAACGGCCTGGCGGTGACCGTCGCCCAGAAATCCAAGGAGCTCCTGGGCCTGCTGGCCAACCGCAGCTGCGAGCTGCTGCTGATCGGGCAGCGCCTGGTCGACGAGGACGGCGTGGCCATGGTCAAGACCCTGCGCGCGCGGGGACCGACGAAGCAGCTGCCCATCATCGCCTTGGTGGAGCACGCCGACGCCCCCGCCTCGGCCCCGGCCGCGGTGGTCCGACCCGCCTACGCCAGCTACTTCAGCAAGTCCCAGCCTTCCCCGGCCATCGCGGCCCCGGGCGCCCGCGCCGCCTCGCTGCGCCTGGAGTTCTTCCAGGCCGGGGCCGACGAGTGCCTCTCCCAGAACTGGGACGCGGCGGAGTGCGTGGCCCGCATCAAGGCCGTGCTGCGGCGCACCCAGGTCAACGCCTCGGAAGAGATCATCAAGATGGGCCCCATCGAGCTCAACCTGACCAGCTACACCCTGCACGTCTCGGGCAAGCGCGTGGCGCTCACCTCGAAGGAGCTCGACCTGCTTTACGTCTTCCTGAGCTCGTCGAACCGCGTGCTCTCACGCCCGTACCTCATCGAGCGCGTCTGGGGCTACAACTACTTCGGTTCGCCGCGCACGGTGGACGTTCACGTCCGCCGGCTGCGCGAGAAGCTGGGCGCGGCGGCGCGCTTCGTGACCACCATCCCGTGCGTCGGTTACAAGCTGGTCCCCCCGGGCACGGAACTGCGGAGATAACATGGCCAAACTGCTCATCATCGACGACGACGCGCACCTGCGCGAGAGCCTCGCCGAGGTCCTGGAGCTGGAGGGCTTCGAATGCTCCCAGGCGGGCACGGCCCACTCCGGCATCGAGGCGGCCAAGAAGGTCGACCCGGACGTGGTCATCATGGACATCCAGCTGCCGGACTCCAGCGGCTTCCAGATCTGCCAGACCCTACGCAAGCGCTCGCGCCAGACCATCCTCATCATGATGACCGGGCGCTTCCTCTCTTCCGAGGAGAAGAAGCAGGGCTTCGAACTGGGCGCCGACGAGTACATCACCAAGCCTTTCGACCTGGCCGAGCTGTCCATACGCATCAAGCAGCTTCTGTCGCGTCGGACGCCGGGCGGGTAGAATCACGGCTGGCAGGCCGGCCACAGGACCCGCCCGGGCGACGATCTTCATGAGGGCTGAGGGAACATAACATGCCGCCTCCCGCGCGCCGCGGCAAGCTCGCCTACAAGATCCTCTTCTGGTTCCTGCTCATCTCCCTGGCGCCCATGGGGGTGGTGGGCTACCACTTGGTCGGCATCTCCCAGGCCTCCCTGCGCAAGGAGACCCTGGCCATGCAGGAGTCCCTGGCCGTGGGCTTCGCCGATACGGTCTACAAGTACGTGACCACCTTCCGCAACGTCCTGGCCGAGACCGCCGGCATCGACGAGTTCGCGTCCATGAATCCGGTCAAGCAGCAGCAGTACCTCAACCGCATCATGCAGGTGCACCTGGCGGTGCTGGAGCTCTCGGTGAGCAACGCCCAGGGAGTCGAGCAGATGCGCACCGGGCGCTTCCTGGGCTCGGCGCCCGAGATGCGCAGTTTCGAGGGCGAGGAGTTCTTCATCGAGGCGGTGCGCCGGGGGCAGTACATCGGCAAGCTGGAGCGCTTCCAGGGGCTCTACCCCACCGCGACCATCGCCGTGGCCGTCATCGACCAGAAGGTCCAGCCGGCCAAGCCGGCGGGGGTCCTGATGGCGCGGGTCAGCCTCAAC
>JAQUNT010000063.1 GCA_028717525.1 Elusimicrobiota bacterium | reverse complement strand
CCCCGACCCGGAGGCTCTCCCCCCGCAGGCTCTACGTCGGCGACGAGACCTGCGAGCGGCGCCTGCCCGCGGACGAACTGCTGGCCTGGATCGCGCGCGAGTGCCCGGCCCCGGACTGGCCGCTGACCTTGGCCACGCCGCCCTTGACCGACGCCGGGCTCGCGGCCCTGGAGGGCCTGCTGCAGCGCCTGGCCGGGCTGCGGCCCGACGGCTTCGAGGTCGCGGTCAACGACCTGGGAGCCTTGCACCTGCTGCGCGGCTGCGCCCAGGCCCGGCCCGTGTGCGGCCGACTGCTCTCCGGCCGCTACCTGCACTTCCCGGAGTTCCCGGACGAGTTCCTGGATTTTCTGGCCGACTGCGGCGTCCGACGTATCGAGATCAACTCCCGCGACCAGCTCCGGACCGCGCGCGCGCAGCTCCGGCGCCGCGGCCTGCGCGCGAATTTCCATTGGCCTCGGATGTTCGTGGCCGTGACGCGCTTCTGCGCCTGCGCCGGGGGCTTCGCCGGCCATCCCCGCGACGCCATCGCCGCCTGCGCCCGGGGCTGCGAGCGCACCTCCGGCTCCTACACCGTGGGGACCACGCGGGTCCTGGTCCTGGGCAACGCCTTGTGGACGAGGCATCCGGATCCGGGCCAGCCGCCGCGAGAGGCCGACCGCATCGTCTACGACGAACCGGCGCCGCCGAAGTTGCACTGATTGAGGACGCAGGCCCGGTGGCAGCGGCGGATCTCCTCGCGTCTGGCTCGCGCCGCGGCGCCGCCCCAGATCCGCTTCAGCGGGACCTTCCCGGCATCGCCGACGGGATCCTTGCCGAAGTCGCAGAGGTAGCAGGTCCCGTCGGGATGGACCCGCAGGGAGCGCCCGCTGCGGCAGACCGCCTTTAAGAACCGGCTCTCCGGGTCCCGGTAGTAGCGCTGGAACAAGCGCAGTTGGGCGACGGAGTTCGCGATGGGACAGCCGCGGGCCCTGAGCGCGGCCAAGCGCTCCAGCGCGAGGACCGCCCGGTCCGTGGACCGAGGCCAGAGGCGCCCCCAGTCGGGCCCGCAGCGCACCAGCGGGTGCAGCAGGACCTGCAGGCCCAGGCCCGCGCCCCACTCGGCCAGCGCCGGCAGCTCTTCGAGGTTATGCTCCATCACGATGGCGGCGATGCCCAGCGTCAGCTGGGCGGAGGGAGCTGCGCTCAGAAGCAGATCGAGCGCCTCGCGAGCCCGCGCATAGGCGCCGGGTCGGCCGCGGCTGAAGTCGTGCGTGGCCGGCCCCAGGCCGTCCAGGGAGATCCACAGCTGCTGGAGCCCGCAGCCCAGGAGCGGCGCCAGCGAGCCGCGCGTGATCCGGCTCGCGTTCGTCGTGGCGAGCACGTGGACGCCCAAGCCGGCCGCGTGCGCGCAGATCTCGCGGAATCCCGGCGCCAGCAGAGGCTCACCCCCGGTCAGATGCAGGCGCCAGCCTGGGCCGCGCCAGAGGACCAGCTGCGAAACGAGGTCCTTCCAAGCCGCCGTGCCCAGCCGGTCCGGCTCGGGGCCGCCCAGCCAGCAGTCGCAGTGCAGGCAGCGGAAGTCGCAGCGCGACGTGAGGCGGAAGGTCACCTCCTCCGGAAAGGCCGCCATGGCGCAATGATAGCATCTCCCCGTCCCGCGGCGCATTTGTTATCATGGCCGCGGCTATGGACGATGCCTCGGACCTGGGCCGGCGCGCCGCGCGGGCGCTCTTCAACCAATGGGCGCCCCCGCGGGCGTACCGCGGGGGCATGCCGGTCATGGTGGCGGGCCGCGGCGCGCGCCTGACCGACGAGCGGGGCCGCAGCTACCTCGACGGGCTCTCCGGCCTCTGGTGCGCCCCCTTGGGCTGCGGCCGCCCTGAGCTCGTGGAGCGCGTGCGCCGGCAGCTGGAGACCCTTTCCTACGCCCCCCTGGCCTGGACGGCGCACCGACCCGGAGTCGAACTGGCCGAACGCCTCCTGGCCCTGGCCCCGCCCGGCCTGGAGCGCGTCTTCTTCTGCTCCGGCGGCGGCGAGGGCGTGGACGCCGCCCTCAAGTTCGCGCGGCGCTACTGGCACGGCCAGGGCCGGCCCCGGCGCAGCGTCATCCTGCACCGCCGCCGCGCCTTCCACGGCGCCACCTACGGGGCGGCCAGCGTCTCCGGCGGGGCGGAACTGCGCGAGCCTTACGCCCCCCTGCTGCCGGACACCCTAGAGGTCTGCGCGCCCGGCTGCTGCGGCTGCCCGGACGACGCGCACAAGCCGGACTGCGCCGCGGCCTGCGTGCGCCGCGTGGAGGAGGCCCTGCTCTCGGCCGGGCCGGAGCGCGTGGCCGCGCTCATCGCCGAGCCGGTCGGCGCGGCCGGGCCGGTGCGCCTGCCCCCGCCGGGCTACTGGCCCGCCCTGCAGGAGATGCTGCGCCGGCACGGCGTGCTGCTCATCCTCGACGAGGTCCTCACCGGCGTGGGCCGGACCGGGGCCTGGTTCGCGGCCTCGCACTGGGACATCCGCCCCGACCTCATGATCCTGGGCAAGGGCCTCTCCGGCGGCTGCGCACCCTTGGGAGCGGTCCTGCTCTCCGGCCGGGTGGCGCGGGCCCTGGAGGACGCGGCGGTGCCGGGCTACACCTTCGGCGGCCACCCGGCCGCCTGCGCCGCGGCCCTGGAGACCTTGGCCATCCTGGAGAGGGAAGGGCTCCTGGCCAACGCCGCGGCGCGCGGCGAGGAGCTGCGCGCCCGGCTGCGCGAGGCCGCCGCGCCCTACCCCTGGGCGGGACCGGTCAGCGGCCTGGGTCTGCTGTGCTCCTTGCGCCTGCGCCTGGCGCCGGGGCAGGGCTCCGGGCTGATGGAGCATCTGCGCGAACAGGGGCTCTTATGCCTGGTGGAGGACGAAGCGTTGTGCCTGGCCCCGCCCCTGAGCGTCAGCGCGCCGGAGATCCGCGAGATCGCCGGAATCGTCGCGAAAGGCCTGGCCGAAATACAGGGACACAAGACTTAATTCCGGAATTAAGTCTTGTGTCCCCGGATTAGGGCGCGCTGCCTCCAGCGCCAGCCCCGCGGGTTGATGACCCGCTCCTGGGTGGCCCAGGAGCAGTACAGCACGGAAAGGCGTCGGGCCCGCGCCGCGGCGTAGCGCAGCAGCTCCCGGGCCGCCGCCTCGCTGCCCGCCACGGGCTTGGCCGAGATGTAAACCGGAGCGGGGCACGGCTTGGCTTTCAGTCCCCGCGCCGCGAAGCGCGGGCGGTTGACCCCGGCGTAGCAGAGCTCGTGGAGGATCAGGTTGGGCACGCCGGCGCGGTCCAGCTCCAGGATCAAAGCCTTGAGCCGCCGCAGATCCCCCGGGATGACCGGGATCTCCACGCTCACATCCTGGAACAGCGCCAGGGCCCGGCGGACCGCAGCCAGGCGGTAGCCGCCGGCCGCGAGGTTGAAGCGCAGCCCGTTGAGCCCGGCCTGGCGCAGGCGGCGCAGGGCCGGCTCCGTGGCTAGGTCCCCGTTGGTGTAGAGGTGCAGGTAGAAGCGAGGGCCGAAGGCCCGGCGCAATCGGCGGATCGCGCGCAGGGTGCGCTCCAGGACGAGCAGCGGGTCGCCGCCGGACAGGCCGGCCCCGCGCAGGCCGCAGAGGCGCATGCGCCGGATGGCCTCGGAGAGTCCCCGGACCGGCATGGCGTCCAAGGACAGGCCGTCCCGCCTCGGTTCCGGATTGAAGCAGAAGAAGCAGTCGCGCGTGCAGCGCGTGGTCAGGCGCAGGCTGACGCTGCTGCCGCGCAGGCAGTTGCGGCAGCCGGGGGACGGCTGACCCGTGCGCAGCGGACGCACGGACGGGAGGTCCGGCGCGGCCCGGCCCGCGGGCAGAGCCAGCCGCTGCCACAGAAGCTCTGAGGCGGAGCGCCTGGCCCGGTCCCGGTCGGGGCGGACCAGAGGATGTCCGGGCAGGCAGGACTTGGCCATGGACTCAGCCGGCGCGCCGGCGCAGGGTCTCGAGCATGGCGCGCGCGACGTCGGCCTGCCGCGCGGAGACATCCCGCAGCTCCCGCGGGTCCTCGCGCAGGTCGAAGAGCCTGGCGTGGTCCCGCTCCGCTTCGTAGATCAGCTTCCAGCGGCTGGTGCGCAGGGAGAACAGGCGCAGGCTCCGGCGCACCTGCAGGGTGCTCGCCGCGCTGAAGGCCGGCCGGTCATCCTCGGCGCGCTCCGCGTCCGGCGCGCGCAGCAAAGGCGCCAGGCTGCGGCCCTGGAAAGAGCCGGGGCTGGGCAGGCCCAGCAGGTCCATCACGGTGGGGGCCAGGTCGATGAGCTCCGCGCCCGCAGACATCGTCCCGGGCCGCAGGCTGGGATGCCAGAAGACCAGGGGCACGCGCACCAAGGTGTCCCAGAGGGCCTCGTGGAAGGCGGTGGCGATGAGCCCGCGCTCCCCCCACTCCATGCCGTGGTCGGAGGTCAGCACCACCACCGTGTCCTGGAGCCGGCCCAAGGCCTCCAGCCGCTCCCAGAGCCGGCGCAGGAAGCGGTCGGCGGCCAGGATCTGCCCATCATAGTGGGCGATGATGTGCTCCAGCTCATGGGGATCGCTGCGGATGGCCTCGACCCTCGCGAGGTACTCCGGCGGCGGCGGCGGCCCCCAGAAGGATTCCCAGGGGTAGCGGTTGTAGGCGCGGACGAAGTAATAGTCCGGCATCAGCGCGTCGAGCGGGCCGCCCCGACCGAAGGCGTGGCCCACCGCCTCGGGCAGGGCGTCCGCGATGTCGAAAGGCGGGTGCAGGTCGTTGTCGTGCAGCAGCAGGAAGAACCTCTCGCCGCGGCGCCGCTCCAGCCAGTCGCAGGCCAGGGGCAGGACGTCCTTGAAGTCCCGGAAGGACATGTTCTTGCCGGCGCGGTAGGTCTCGAAGCCGCGGTCCAGGCCGAACTGCGCGTCGAGGTAGGTGCCTCCGACGAAGGCGGCGGTCCGCCAGCCCGCCTGCCGCAGGGCCTCGGCCAGGGGGACCTGAGCCGGCGAGATCCGGGCGTCGATGTGGAAGAGGCCGCTGCGCGCCGGGTCCTGCCCGGTCAGCAAAGAGCAGAAGCTGGGGAAGGTCCAGTTGGACTGGCTGACGGCCTGCGTGCAGACCACCCCGCGGCGGGCCTGCCCGTCGAGCCAGGGGCTGGTGCGGCGCCCGTACCCGTAGAACCCCAGGTGGTCCGGGCGCAGCCCATCGACCACCACGAGGACGACGCTGGGAGGCTGGTCCATGGGTCAGCGCGAGAACAGCAGGGCCGGAGTCGGAGCGTTCATCATCTGCAGGGGGCCGCTCAGGGCCTCACGGTGACGAGCAGCGCCGCAAAGGAGCTGGCGCTGGTGCGCTTGATCTCGATGTCATCATCCCAGTCCAGCGGGATGCTCACGACGGTCCCGGGCCGGGCGGCCTTGGAGTCGTTGTCGACCGCCGGGATCTGCGCCTCTCCGTCCATGACGATCAGGAGGCTTTCGCCATCGGGAGGCGTCCATTCCACGGTCCCGTTCACGATCAGCAGGCTGGCCGAGAAGCGCAGCATCTTGCCGGACTTCTGGAAGGGGGCGACCAGGATCGCCTTGCCCTCCTCGAATGCCAGCTTTCTCGCCTGCTCCAGCATCTGCCCCAGGAACCAGACCGGAGGAGTGGGCCGGGAAGACGGTTCGTCGATATCCGGCAGCATCCACACCCTGGCAGGCAGAGCGGACTTCCTGGACATCGGCACATCTTCGAACATGTCCATAAGGGGGTTCTCGGGCACGCGGGGCGGGGGCGGCAGGCCGGCCCGCCGCGCCTTTTCCAGCATCTCCCGTTGGTTCGGCGAAGGCTTAGGAGCCTTGAGGGGCGGGGGCGGCAGGCCGACCGGCGACGCTTTTCCAGGAATCTTCAGGCCGAGAGGCAAAGGCTTCAAGGTCTCCGGGCGCGGGAGGATCTTAAACTGCCGCGCGCGCCGCACTTCGTCGGGCAGTAGCTCGGGCATCCGGGGCGGGGTCAGGAGCCAAAGGAACGCCTTGGGCTGCGGGTCCGCCAGCCGCACCTCCCGCCATTCCTCCCCGGGCGTCAGATGCATCATGTCCCATCTCTTCAGCAGCATGTTCGGCGCGGCGGGATGGCCGGGCATGGGAGACATCGCCAAGCTCATGTCGTCGAGCTGCAGCCTGATGTTCTCCGGGACCTTCCAATAGGTCCCCTGCTTGAAATTCGGTTGGCGGACGCAATAGACGAGCAGGACGTTCTCCGTCCGAAGGATGGCCCGCGTACGGATGGCCTGGGACCATTCGGTCAAAGGAGACGGATCCCTGGCGTAATCCCAGATATGAAGGGCGGCCGCCCGAGCCGGCGCCGGGATGAGGCTCATTGCCGGCAGGAAAAGCGCGGTGAATCCAAGAGAAAAACGGTTCATGCGGTTCGCATCACATCTTACAAAAAACGCGCTGCGGCTGTCGGCTGCGCCGATTCCATGCCGGGGCAAATATTATACAATCCACGGTGTTGCGGGCCCAGAGTCCGCTGACCGCCGCCGCCCCTCCAGGGGAGGGTTAGGAGAGAGAACCAATGAAACGATCCCTCGTACTCCTGGGCGCAGCCGCCGGCCTCCTGGCCTCGGTGACGGCCTACTCTCAGACGGCTGCCGGGTTCTCGCCCCCCGCCAAGAACGTCCTCGACGCCCCGTTGGAGATGAAGGCCGCCGAATGGACGGTCGCCTCCCTTCTGGAATCGGTCGCGAAGCGGACCAAGGCCAACTTCGTGGTCCGCGAAGGCCTGGAAAAGGAGAAGGTGAAGACGGCCGCGGCCAAGGCTCCGGCTATGGAGATCCTCCAGAAGACCCTGGGCGCCAAGGGCTTCGCCCTCGGAAGGCTGGGGACGAACAACCTCTTCCTCGTCGTCCGCTCCAGCGGCATGATGCCCGCCATCCCCGGAGCCCACATGTCGGACCCGGCCCTGGACAAGCTCGTCAGCGTGAAGATGTCCGACACCCCGGTGGCGGTCTATCTGAAGTCCGTGACCCGGCAGGCCGGCATCAAGCTCAGCGCCGGCGACGAGCTCGCCAAGGGACGGATCACCGTCTCCCTGCAGAAAGCGACGGCCCGGGAAGCCCTCTACGCCTTGAGCGCCATCAAGGGCTGGACCTTCAGCAGGAACCGCAGGAGCGGGGTCTACGAATTCTCCCAGGCACAGTGAGGGGCCCCTCAGCCGCCCCGGCGTTTTCGTGACGGCCTCGTTGTAGAGGGACGGCCGCCAGCGCAGACGCCGGGCCCCAGCCGTCTGCAGGACAGCTCGAGCCGCTGGCGCACCCCGGGGTCGTCCGGGAACAGGTCCTCCGCCTGCCGCAGTTGGGCCAGAGACTCCCGTCCGCGGCCCCGCTCGCCGAGGAAGTCCGCGTAGAGCAGCCTGGCCTTGCGGTAGCGCGGCCACAGCGCGAGGCTCGCCGCGAACTCCCGGTCCGCTTCGGCCCAATCTCCCCGAGCCTCGTAGGCCAAAGCGAGGGACAGGCGCACGCGCGGCACGGAAGGATCCACGGCCTCGGTGGCCCGGAAGAAGGCCAGGTCGCTGGCGAAGTCCCGGTTGCGCCCCCAGACCCGCCACCCCCAGATCAGGAGCACGGCCGCGAAGGCCGCCCGGCAGGCCGGCCGCCAGGGCCCCGGGCCGAGCCGGCGGTCGAGAGCGGCACCCAGCGCCCCCACGGCCAGGCAGAATCCCGCCGACGGGACGTACAGGTAGCGCTCGGCCTGGAGGTTCCTCAAGAGCACCAGCCCGCTGACCGGGAGCAGGGCCGCCGCGGTCCAGGCCAGCCCGAACGCCGCCAGGGGCAGCCTGCGGCGCAAGGTCCAGGCCCCGGCCAGCAGCAGCAGCCAGGCCGCCCAGGAGGCCAGCAGGGTCGGCTGCCTCCAGCTCTCCACGACCTTGGGGGCGTAGTCCCCCTGCAGGGGCCAGGGCCAGACCAGGAGCCGAAGATAGGAGCCGAAGACCCGGGACATGGTCAGGAAGCGCACGCCGCCGTCGTCATAGACCCTCTGCCAGGGCGGGTCCTCGAACCGGGCCCGCGGCTCGGCCGCGGCCGGCGCGGCCTCGGCCAGCGGCTTGGAGAAGGGGAGGCTGACGCGCTGGCGCCAGGCGCTGAACACGTCCTGGTGCTCGGGCGAGACGTAACCGGAGCGCGGCGCCCGGAAGACGAGGTAGAGCGGGACCAAGGCCAGGGCGCAGGCCAGCAAGGCGACGCGGCCGGCCCGGCCCCGACGCTCTGCGTCAGGATGGGGAGCGACGGGAAAAAGCGCCTCGGCGAGAACCGCCAGGATGGGCAAAGTGACCGCCATCTCCTTGGACAGCAGGGCCAAGGCGAAGGCGGCCAAGGAGGCGGCGAAGGCGGCGCCCTGCCGCCAGCCCGCGCGGCGCCGGCCTTCGAGGTAGAGCAGCAGGGAGATCAGCATGAAGGCCAAGGCCAGCAGGTCGCTGCGGAAGCCGATGATGTTCACCGCCTCCGTGTGCACGGGGTGCACCGCGAAGAGCAGCCCGGCCAGGAGGGCCGCGGCGAGGTCGCCGGCCAGCCACCAGGCCAGGGCCATGACCAGCACGGCGCCGACCGCGTGCCAGAATATGCTGGTCAGGCGGTAAGCGGCCGTGCGTCCGCCGCCCAGGCAGGTGTCGGCGAGCACCGAGACCAGCCAGGCGGGCCGGGCCGAGTTGCGCACCTGCAGGACGCCGAGGAAATTCGCCGGGCTGGCCGCTTTGGGCAGGTTGCGGCAGTCCATCAGGAAGCTCTGTCCGAAGACGAAGTCGTGGTCGTCCCAGACCGGGGGATGGCGCAAGGTGCCGCAGTAGAGCAGCATGGCTCCAGCCCAGACGGCGAGCAGGAGGGCGACCCTGCGGGGCTCCGGCTGGCTCATGCGTGCCATCCTAGCAGATTGGCG
>JAQUNT010000062.1 GCA_028717525.1 Elusimicrobiota bacterium | reverse complement strand
GGCGGTCCGGTTGCGCCGCGTCCGGCCGGCCCAGGCGGCCAGAGGCAAGGACCAGAACAGCAGTTCCCAGCCCATGGCCCCCAGCACGTCCATGCCGCCGCCGAAGCGCAGGCTGTTGCCCAGCAGCTGCCCGGGCAGGGCCAGCAGGGCCCGCGGCCAGGCCCCGCCGTGGCCATACTCGGTGAGCACGGCGAAGTAGCGCCGGGCGTCCTCGGCGGGCCAGCCGGCGCGCGTGGCCGGGAACCACTGGTAGAAGAAGGGGAAGACCGGGTCTCCGGCCATGCAGGCGTTCTTGACCAGCCAGGGCAGGAAGACCGCGGAGGTCACGCCGACGAAGAACACCAGGTCCCCGGCCCGGGCTCGGCGCCCCCCGGCCGGACCCATGAGCCAGTCCTTGACCAGGATGAGCCCGAGGGCCCCGGCCGTGATGCCGGCCGTGTACTTGGCACCCAGGGCCAGGCCGGCGAACACCGCCGAGAGCCCCAGCCAGGAGCGGGGCGCGCCCGCGCTCTCGCGCCGCCAGCGCCAGAAGAGCAGGACCGCGGCCGTGGTCCAGAGCATGACCAGGGGGTCGATGTAGGTGGTCGAGGCCAGGAGCATCACGGCCGTGTGCGTGGCCAGAAGCAGCGCGCCCAGGAGGCGCGCCTCCGGCGCGATCTCGGCCCCGGCCATGGTCCAAAGCCAGGCCACGCTCAGCGCCGAGGCCAGCCACATGAGCATCTGGGCCAGCAGGTCGGACTTGAGCGCCAGGGCCACGGTGAAGAGCATCTCGCCGTTCTGGGGGAAATGCGCGAACACCGGCAGGTCCGCGGCGGTCAGCCCCCCCGCGCGCAGGTAGGCGGCGGGCAGGGCCAGGTGGTAGACCAGGGAATCGTACTGGTGCGGCGGGACCCAGGTGAGCCAGAAGGTCAGCCCCAGAGCGCCCAGGATGCCGGCCGCGGCCAAAGGCCGGCTGCGCCACGGATCCGGCAGGCGGCAGCCGCGCAGGGCCGCGCGCAGTTCGGAGAAACCGGCCAGCCAGAGGACGGCCAGGAGCGCGCAGAGGGTCCAGGTCCGGAACAGGCCCAAGGCCGCCAGGGCCAGCGCCGAAAGGCTCAGCAGCCCCAGCCCCAAGGTCATGCCCACCACGGTCTTGGCCCCTTCCTCCGGCCCGCGCAGCCCGAGAAGCCCGGCCGCGGCCCGGCCGCTGCCCGCGGCGACGCCCGCGATGATGACGAGGAGCGCGGCCGCGGTCAGGCCGGCGCCGGCCACGGGCCAGAAGAAGGCCGCCGCCGTGGCCAGGCCGAAGACCGCGGTGGCGGCCGCGTAGACGCCCCCCCAGCGCGCGGTGGGCAGCGCCGACGGGACGGGCGGAGCCGGCGGGATCTCGGGGCTCATCTCGGCTTGGGCAGGAGCCTGGCCGAGCGCGCCAGACCCAGGCGGTGCAGGACGTACTGCCCCAGCAGGAGCAAGGTGGACAGGCCGTAGACCAGGCTGCGCTTGAAGCTGATGGAGGAGGCCTCCGGGAAGTAGCGCACCGGCGCCGGCACGTCGCCCATGCGGAAGCCCATGCAGGCGGCCTGGATGAGGAACTGCTGGTCGAAGACGAAGTCGTCCGAGTTGAGCTCCCAGGGCACGGTCTCCAGGACCTCGCGCGAGTAGGCGCGCAGGCCGGAGTGCCACTCGCCCAGGTTCTGCCCGGTCACCATGTTCTCGATGATGGTCAGGGCCCGGTTGCTGAGATACTTGTAGAGGGGCATGCCGCCCTCCAGGGCCTCTCCGCGCGTGCGGATGCGGTTGCCGCAGACCACGTCGCAGACCCCGGTGGCGATGAGGCCGGCCATGTGCGGCGCGAGGCGCGCGTCGTACTGGTAGTCGGGGTGGATCATGACCACCACGTCCGCTCCGCGCCGCAGGGCCTCGGCGTAGCAGGTCTTCTGGTTGCCGCCGTAGCCGCGGTTGGCGGGGTGCGCGATGACGGTCAGGCCGAGCCGGCGCGCCTCCGCCACCGTGCCGTCCCGCGAGGCGTCGTCGACCAGGATGATCTCGTCGACGCAGCCGGGCGGGATGTCCCGGACCGTCTTCTCCAGGGTCTTCTCAGCGTTGTAGGCCGGCAGGACCGCGATGACCTTCATCTTCGCGGCGCTATTTTAGCACTTCGCGGGAGGCCGGGGGGGGCTGGCCCCCCGGCCCGGAGGCCTAGCCGGCTAGAGCTCGTCGTCCACCCCGCTGAACGGCACCCACCAGCTCTTCTCCGTCCCGATCATGGTGCTGTAGGAGTGCAGCATCCCGAAGTTGGCGCAGCGCACGGAGTAGAAGTTCAGGCTCCGGTCCGCGGCCAGCTCGTTCTTGATGCCGTCCACCATGACCACGCTGGTCCGGCGCTCGGAGTGGATCTTCCGGATGACCGCCTCCTGGTCCTTCTCCGTGAGGTACGAGTAGAGCGGGGTCAGGGCGTGGCGGTCCACCAGCTCGACCAGGTCCTCGGGATAGATGTCCTTCTTGGACTCGGTCTCGATGGTGACCACGCTCAGCTGGCCGAAGAGGCCCCCCGGCTTCTGCGCGTCCGAGGTCGGGTAGGTGGTGATGCAGGGCACCGCGATCCTGAAGAAGACCTTGGCGGTCTGGTCCAGGGACGGCACCTTGGCGGAGTAGGCGCAGTTGTAGCGCACCAGGCACTTCTCCTTCGCCACCGGCGTCCTCTTCTCCACGAAGAACGGATATTCGAAGTTCACCTTCACCGTGGTCGCGTTGAGGTCCTTGAAGTAGTCCCCGATGTTCTGCCTCACGGTCTTGGTGCCGATGCGGTCGCGGTGCGCGTGCACGATCTTGATGAAGCGGTCGATCCAGCCCGCCTCGAACTCGTGCATGATGCGCGCCTCGATGGAGATGACCGCCACCGTGGCTTGCCCCTCCGGATCCGCCTTGGACAAGGCCCGGATCGGGAAGGGCAGGTCCTTCATGCCCACGTCAACGAGGAACCTCTTCTCCGCGTCCATATCAGACCTCCTTTGCGACGTTGCGGCTCAAGTCCGACATCACCCGCCAGATATCGTCGTCCTGGGCCTGCGCCCGGGCCCGGCCCAGGCAGGCCAGGCCCCGGCACACGGCCCGGATGAAGGGGCCGGCCGCGGCCGGGTCCGCGGTGGAGAACATCAGAGCGTCCACGCCTCCCAGCAAGGCGGCGAAGGCGCCCACGGTCTTGACCAGCTCGTAGCGCAGCATGCGCCGGGCCAAAGACGCGCCCGCGCCGGTCGCGCGCAGCAGCTCCGTGAACCCGCAGGGCCGCCCCACCAGGGCCCGGAAGCCGCTGCGCGCGGAGAGCAGCTCGTTGATCTCGCTCAAGGCCAGGCCCGAGGACTGCAGCTCGAAGACCACGGAGGAGTCGATGTCCCCGCAGCAGGTGTCCGAGAGCAGTCCCTCCACCGGGGTGAAGCCCACGGTGGTGTCCACGGGCCGGCCGGAGTCCAGGGCCGCGGCGTTGGTGCGGTCCGCCAGGCGCACGGAGACCACCCGGCGCGCCCCCGGCCCGAAGATCTCCGCGGCCCGCAGGGCGGCCCACTGGTGCAGCAGGCCGTCGCCGCCGTAGCGCCGCACGCCCCGGCGGCCCAGCTCCGCGGGCACCGCGTAGAGGCTCGCGGCCGGGGGCAGGCCCCAGAACAGGGCCGTGTCGCAGAGGATGAGGTGCTCGGCGTCGGGCAGGCGCCGCAGCAGGCGGCGCAGCAGGCCCATGATGAGTCCGTTGGACTCGGGCGCGTAGCGCACCGCCGCCTCGGCCGCGGCCAGCGCCTCCGGGGTCGCGCGGCTGACCGGTTCGCGCAGGCCCTGTCCGCCGTGGCGCAGACGGTAGCTCAGCGACTCCGGCCCGCCGCGGCGCAGGAGGCGAGCCAGGACGGAGTCCGCGGCCTCGGGCCGGAACCGGCCGCAACGGCGGCCCGCGGCCGACTCCTCGCACCAGAGCACGACCGGCGGCTCAGCGTCGAAGAAGAGGCGCATCTTTCCCCCCCAGGAGCCTCAGCCCCTCCCAGCAGATGACCAGCTCCTCCTGCGTGGGCACGGCCAGGACCTTGACCCGCTCCCCCGGCCGGCTCAGCACCGCGAAAGAGTCCCCCACGGCCCGTTGGTTGGCCTCCGCGTCGAGCCGCACCCCGCACCAGTCCAGGCCCCGGCAGACCTCCCGGCGCAGCAGCCAGTTGCGCAGGCCGATGTCGTCCGTGAAGATCAGGACGTCGAGGCCGCCCAGGGCGGCCGCGTACGCGCCGATGTACTTCTTGAGCCGGTGCACGTACATGTCGAAAGCGAGCCGGGCCTTGGGGTCCTGGTCCAGGCGCGGGATGAGGTCGCGGATGTCGCTGGAGAAGCCCGACACCCCCAGCAGGCCCGAGCGCTTGTTGAGGAGGTCCACCAGGTCGTCGGCGCGCTCGCCGTAGACGCCCATGAGGTAGGTGGCCAGCAGGGGGTCCACGTCCCCGCACCGCGTGCTCATCACCAGCCCGGGCAGGCCGGTGTAGCCCATGGAGGTGTCGCAGGAGCGGCCGTCCTTGACCGCGGCCACGCTGGAGCCGCCCGTGCCCAGGTGGCAGGCCACGATGCGGGTCCCCTTCGGCTCCAGGCCCAGGCGCGCGCAGGCGGCCTTGACCACGTACTGGTAGGACAGCCCGTGGAAGCCGAACTTGCGGAAGCCGCAGCGGCGCACCACGTCCTTGGGCAAGGCGTAGGTGTAGGCGTGGGGCGGCAGGGTGGCGTGGAAGCTGCCGTCCGTGGTCACGAACTGCGGGGTCTGCGGCAGGAGCCTGCGGCAGCGCCGGATCACGCTGAACATGGCCGGGTGGTGGATGGGCATGAGCGGGATGAGCTCGCGCAGGGTCTTCATGAAGCCGGCGTCCACCCAGGCGGTCTTGAAGCGGCCGCCCCCGTGGCCCCAGCGGTGGCCCACGATGTCCACGGTCAGGCCCCACTCGGCCAGCTTGGACACGGCCAGCTCCGCGGCTTGGCCGTGGTCGTCCAGGGGGGTCTCGACCCGGTCGCTGCGCTCCCCGGCGTGGTACTCCAGGAAGGAGGGCGCGCTGCCCTTGACCCCGACCCGGTGGGCCTTGCCGGAGAATATGGGCTGGGCGTCCGACTCGGAGCCGGCGGCGAAAGCCTTGAAGGTCAAAGACGAGCTGCCGCAGTTGAAGACCAGCATGTTCACGGCTCCCGGTTTTTTCATCGCGTCCTCCTTGCCAACAGGATAGCTCATGACCACATATTTGTAAACACGATATTTATGATATATGCTATCGGTTATGTCGATGCTACCTTTCAACTTCAACCAGCTCTACTATTTCTGGATCATCGCCAAGGCGGGCAGCATCACCGCGGCCACGCGCCAGCTCCTGCTCAACCAGTCCACCTTGAGCCAGCAGCTCCAGCAGCTGGAGCGCTCCGTGGGCCGCCGCCTGTTGCTGCGCTCCCGGCGCGGGGTGGCCCCCAACGCGGAGGGGCGGGTGGTCTTCGAGTACTGCGAGCGCATCTTCGGCCAGGCCGAGGAGCTGGCCGGCCGCCTGCGCGGCGGCGACGCGGCGGCCGCGCGCTACCTGCGCCTGGGCTTCTGCCGCTCCATCTCGCGCGAGAAGGTCCTGGCCGTGGCCGGGGCCGTCAAGGCGCGCGACCCGGGCATGATCGTGAGGATGGCCTCGGGCACGCCGGAGGGCCTGGAGGACAAGCTGCGCCGGCGCCTCTTCGACCTGGCGCTCTGCGACGTGGACCTCTCCCGGGCCCTGGGCCCGGACTTCCGCGCCCGCCTGGTGGCGAGCATCCCGCACTTCTTCGTCTGCACGCCCGCGCTCAAGAGCCGGGGCCGGAGCTTCCCGCGCATGCTGGAGGAGGTCCCGCTCATGGTGCGCGCCGAGGATAACGCCCTGCACAAGGACGCCATGGACTTCCTGCGCCGCAACGGGGTCTTCCCCTGCATCCAGGCCCAGGTGGAGGACCCGGACCTCATCCTGACCATGGCCCTGCGCGGGGAGGGCGTGGGCTTTTTAGACCCCTTCACCATCCAGCGCTACCTGGACAGCGGCCGCCTGGTCAAGCTCCACGAGCGCTCCTTGGGCATCCGCGAGAACCTGTGGCTGCTCTGCAGCCGGCACCCGCACTCCAGCGCCCCGGTGCAGTCGGCCCTGGACGCGCTCATGAGCGGCTTCCGGCTGGACTGGCGGGCCCCGCGGGACTAGCGCGCTTCCTTATATTCAGGCCGGGCCGAGGCAGCGGCGCACCGCGGCCTCCGCGTACTCGGCAAGGCGCGCGGTCAGGGCCGGCGAGAGCCCCATCTCGTTCTTGATGACCTCGGGCTGGATCCCCATCAAAGTGATGGGCGGGATGTGACGCTTCATGGCCCGGGCGAACTCCAGGGTCTTGAGCAGGTCGCCCTCGTGCGTGCTCAGCCCGGAGAGCTCCTTCTTGCTCTCGACATCCTCCGGCTTGAAGAACTCGAATTCGCCCGGCCGGCGCCCGATCCTGGCGCTGTCCACGATGAGGATGTGCTCCGTGGCCGGCTCCAGGTAGTCGAGCAGGTTGATGGTGTTGCCCGAGAGGTCGATGGCCCGGAAGCCCTTCTCCAGGCCGCGCTCCGCGATGTGCTCGATGAGGCGCAGGCCGATGGAGTCGTCGAAGGCCGCGTAGGTCCCGACCCCTATCAGATAGCGCAACTAGCGGTTGACGTGCACCACCTTCGCGGGCGGGAAGCCGTTGAAGTGGGTGGACGAGGCGTGGCTGTAGGCCCCGATCTTCGGGCTGTAGAGCAGCTCGCCCAGCTCCAGGTCCGCGGGCAGGCTCTCCGACATGGAGATGACGTCGAGCGCGTCGCAGGTCGGGCCGAACACGCCGCAGATCTGCTCACGCCCCTTGCGGAAGGACTTCATGTGGTAGTGGCAGTGGTCGAAGATGATGCCCGAGTAGGTGTGGTAGACCCCGTCGTCCACGTAGTAGCAGACCTTGCCGTCGCGCACGGCCCGGCCCAGGATGGTCACCACCGAGGTGGCGGCCGTGGCGATCATGAAGCGGCCCGGCTCGGCCAGGATCTCGATGTCGCGCGGGAAGAGCCGGTCGAGCTCCGCGTTGATCTTGGTGGCCAGCTCCTTGAAGGGCTTGACCGTCTCGTCGTAGGGCGCCGGGAAGCCGCCGCCGATGTCGAGCACGTTCATCTGGGCGTAGCCGCGGTCGCGGGCCTCCTTGAAGATGTCCGCGGCCAGGTTGATGGCCTGCACGAAGTTCTCGAAGTTGGTGGTCTGGGAGCCCACGTGGAAGCTCAGGCCCTCCACGCCCAGCCCCGCCTTGGCCGCGGCCAGGATGAGGTCAACGGCCTCGCCCGGGGCGGCCCCGAACTTGGAGGAGAGCTCCACCATGGCGCCGGTGTTGGGCACCCGGATGCGCAGGGCCAGGCCGGCGTGGGGCGCGTACTTCCTGATCTTGCGGATCTCCTCGATGTTGTCGTAGGTCACCAGCGGCTTGTAGCGGTCGAGCTCGCGCAAGGTGGCGTTGGCCTTGATGGGGTTGGCGTAGATGATCTTGTCCCAGATCCAGGCCTGGCGCTTCTGGGCCGGCATGCGCTTGATGTTCTCGTAGACGATGCGGAACTCGGGCATGGAGGCCACGTCGAAGCTGGCGCCCGCCTTGTAGAGGGTCTCCACGATCTCGGGCAGGGGCTCGGCCTTGACCGCGTAGTAGGCCTGCACGCGCGGCAGGTACCTCTTGAACATGGCGTAGTTGCGCCGGATCTCCTCGTGGTCCACCACGAAGATGGGGGTGCCGTGCCGGGCGGCCAGCTTCTCCAGCTGCTTGAGCGGGATCATGGCTCAGTCTCCGTCCGTGATGAGGAAGTTCTTGAACTGCCAGGGGTCCTTGCGGTCCACGGCCGGGTTGTTGAAGCCCTTGAAGGCGTTGGTGTAGTGCTTCAGGGGCGTCCAGTCCGAGCGCCGGGAGACGAACTTGCCCAGGTAGGGCTTGGCCACCTTGAGCACGAACTCGTGGGGCAGGTCGTCGGGCACGCAGACGCCGCGCTCCGGGTTCTGCATCATCCACATGGAGGCCGCCACGACCGAGATGGCCACCTGCATCGTCGTCGCGTTCTGGTGCGGGACCAGGCGCCGGGACTCCTCGATGGAGAGGTCGCTGCCGGTCCACCAGGAGTTGTAGGGGTGGCCCATGATGAGCGCGCCCAGGATGTCCTCGCCCTTGATGATCTCGTCGTTCATGATGCGGATCTTGGGCTGCAGCTGGTAATCGTCGCCGCGCAGCTCGTGCAGGGAGATGATGGCGTTGTCGCTGGGGCAGTAGGCGTAGTGCACCGTCGGGCGGTAGACGGCCTTGCCGTCCTTCCAGACCGTGAGCTTGTCCGAGATGGTGAAGGCCTCGCCGTGGCGGATGATCATGCCGTGGATGCAGTAGTCCGGCACCCAGGAGCAGACCCAGGTGTTCATGCCCATGCGCGCCAGGCAGATCTGGTTCTTGGGCCCCTCCTTGTGCTGGTAGGCCAGGGGCGGCAGCTCCTTCTCGTGCGTGCCCCAGCCCATCTCGGACGTGGTGATGCCCTCCTCGCGGAAGCCCTCCACGCTCCAGGTGTTGACGAACTCGCCGACCTCCTTGGGCCGGTCGGAGATCTGCGTGTCGCGCTCGCTGACGTGGATGACCTTGACGCCGAGCTCCCTGGCCAGGTGGTTGAAGGCCTGGTCCTTGGCCAGCTGGCGGACGACCTCGGCCTTGCGGCCCGTGAACTTGCGCTCGGACAGCGCGGCCTTGGCGATGTCCAGCAGGCCCTGCTTGGTGAAATGCGAGATGAGCCCCGGGTTGGCGCCGTGCTCGATCACCGCGGTGGGGCCGGGGCGGTCCCACTTGGCCGTCATGCGGCGGATGTCCATGTGGCGCCAGTAGAGGGTGCGCTCCTGCGGGGGCTTGTTGGCCGCGCCGGCGTAGGGGTCCCAGAGCTCGGTGGAGGTGTTGACGTAGAGCACGCCGCGGTCGTGGCACCACTGCAGGAT
>JAQUNT010000061.1 GCA_028717525.1 Elusimicrobiota bacterium | reverse complement strand
AAGCAGATGATGAGGGTCCTCTCGGGCTTGGGATGCAGGACCAGCGGTATGTGGGCGATCATCTTCGTGGCCACGGCGTAGCCGGTGACCCCGACGCCGTTGATGATGAGGCTGCGCCGGGCCAGGCCCCCGCGGACCGCGACCGAGGCCTCCAGGTCGTCGGCGTAGAAGGGCAAGGTCGCGTTCCCGCCGGAACGGCCGAGCCAGTCGAGGAGGACCGTTTCCGGCAGGGTCCGGCCGCGCAAGGACAGGACCATGGACGCGAGCAAGGCCAGGGCGAAGGCCGGACCGGCCAGGCGCAGGGGGCGCCGCGGCGCGGCCGAGAGGACGAGCGCGGCGCCGCAGACCACGCTCGCCGCGATGGCGAGGAGCAGCGCGTCCTGCAGGCCCGCCGCCGGTATCCACCAGAAGCCGGCGGCCAGGGCTCCGAGTATGCCTCCCGCCGTGTTCCAGAAATAGATGCGGCCGGCGGCCGCCCCCGTGTCCTGGCCGGCGGCGGTCAGGCGCACGGCTGCCGGCAGGAGCGTGCCTTGGAGCACGGCCAGGGGGAGCAGGACCACCAAGGACTCGATGAGCGGCGCGAAGACCACCGGGCTAATGGCGGACGGCCCCATCGTGCCCAGCCGGATCTGCAGGAGCTGGGTGAGCTCGAAGGTCCGGTAGCCGACGTAGGCGAACAGGCCGGCCAGGACCTGGATGGCGCCCAGGCCGGCCAGACCCAGGGCCGGGAACCGCGCGGCGCAGAAGCTGCCTCCGCCCAGGCCGGCCAGGAACACGAAGACCACGGCGGCGAAGCCGTAGGCCGAGTTGTTGAAGGACGGCATGAGGATCCTGATCCAGACGACCTCGAAGGCCATCCCGCAGAGACCCGAGACGAAGAGGCAGGCCGGCGCCTGCCAGGGGCCGGCCGCGGCCGGCGGGGGCGCGGGGAGCGGGGGCCCCTGCGGCGGCGCGTTCGCGGCGGTCAAGCCCACGGCCAGGCTGATGAGGACCGCGAGGCGATGGCTCCAGGCCAGTCCGATGAGGGGCAGCAACAGGAACGCGGCGGCCAGCACGCCCAGGCTCGAGCCCGCGAGGTTGGCGGCATAGAGGTCGCCCACGCTGCGTCCCGGGTCCGGGTCCGCGTCGAGCCGGCTGAGGACCGGGAAGGTCAGGCCCATGAGCGTGGTCGCGGGCAGCAGCGCCGCGAAGACCAGGACCAGGCGGACGGGCGCGGCGGGGAGCGCGCTGGCCGCGATGAACGCCATGATGGCCTTGACCACCCAAGGGAAGACGGCGGCGTAGGCGGCTATGGCGAGCTCCAGCCTTCCGTAGAGGCGCAGGGGGTCGCCGCTGCCGCGCCAATGGCGGACGCCCCAGAGCGCTCCCAGGGCCATGCCGGCCATGAAGCCGGCCAGGACCGTGCTGGCCGAGGGCATGGTGGCGCCGAAGACGAGGACGAGCTGCCTGGTCCAGACCGTCTCGTAGACCAAGGCGGCGAAGCCCGAGCAGAAGAACAGGACGCACGCCAGGAGGTCGCGTTTCAAGGGAAGCCGGGGCTCGACGCTGGTATTATAGACATTGCGGGCCGCCAGGGGGAGGCGGCATTCTTTGATATGATACGCCCATGACCACTCCCCTGCTCGTCATCCTCGCCGCAGCCGCCTTCGCCGCGCCCTACAAGCCCGACGCCAACGCGCCCCGGGCCTCGGTGCCGCAGCAGTACCGCTGGGACCTCTCTCCCTATTTCGTAGACGACGCGGCCTGGGACAAGGGCTTCGTCGAGGCCAAACAGCTGGTCTCCGGCCTGGCCGCCTTCCAAGGCAAGCTCGCCAAGCCCGCCGGTCTGCGCGCGGCCCTGGAAGCGTATTTCGCGGCGCGCCAGGCCGTGAGCCGGGCCTCGGCCTACGCCAACCTCAAGGCTGACGGGGATGACTCGGACGCCGCGGCGCAAGAGCGGCTGCAGCAGAGCCTGGACCTGTCCGCGCGCTTCCGCAGCGAATCCGGCTTCATCCGCCAGGAGCTGCTCAAGCTCGGCGAGCCGGCCGCGGCCAAGCTGCTCGCGGCCAAGGAGCTGGAACCCTACCGCGCCTACATCCAGGACCTGCGCCGGCGGCGCAAGGCCTTGCTCGGCGACGAGGCGGAGAAGGTCCTGGCTTTGGCCGGGGACAACCTGTGGTCGGAGACCGACCTCAACGAGATCCCCTCGGACGTGGAGCTGGCCTTCAAGGCCGTGCTCAAGGACCTGCAGCTGCCCTCCATCAAGGACGAGAAGGGCAAGCCGGTCCAGCTGACTTTGGCCAACTACGCCAAGTACCGCTCCTCCAAGGACCGCCGCGTGCGCGCGGACGCGGTGGCCGGCCTCTTCGGCAGCCTCAAGAAGTACGAGGACATCCTGGCCGCGACCTTGGGCGGGGAGGCCAAGCGCGACGTGTTCCTGGCCCGGGCCCGGGGCTACCCGCGCTCGCTGGACGCCTACCTCGACCGCCAGGACGTGCCCCCGGCCGTGGTGGAGAACCTGGTGGCCTCGGTGCGCGCCAACCTGGCGCCCCTGCACCGCTACCTGGCCCTGCGCCAGAGGATGCTCAAGGTCAAGGAGCTGCGCTTCTACGACCTCTACGCGCCCCTGGTGCCGGCCGCGGACGCGGAGGTGCCCTACGAGGAGGGGCTCAAGGACGCGCTCGCGGCCGTGGCTCCCATGGGCCCGGCCTACGCGGCGGCGCTCTCCGGGCCGGAGATGCTGGGCCGGCGCATGATCGACGTGTACCCCAACAAGGGCAAGGAGTCCGGGGGCTTCATGCAGTCCCTCTGGGGCTTCCCGCCTTTCGTGAAGCTCAACTACATGGACCGCATCGACGACGTGTCCACCTTGGCCCACGAGCTGGGCCACGCCATGCACAGCCTCATCAACAACAAGGCCAACGCGGACCCGGACGCGGGCTACCCCTCCTTGACCGCGGAGGTCGCCTCCACCTTCCAGGAGGTGATGCTCAGCCGCAGCCTGCTCAAGAAGTACGAAGGCGACAAGAAGATGCGCCTGCACCTGCTCAGCCAGATGGCGGACCGCATCCGGGGCACGGTGTACCGCCAGACCCTGTTCACCGAGTTCGAGCTCAAGCTCCACGCCTTGGCCGAGGCGGGCACGCCCATCACCGCGGCTCTGCTCGACCGGACCTACGCGGACCTGGTCAAGACCTACTACGGTCCGGGCTTCACGATCGGGAAGGATGACGGTGTGGAGTGGTCCTACGTCCCGCACTTCTACTGGAAGCACTACGTGTTCAGCTACGCCTGCGGCCTGGCCAGCGCCGTGGCCTTGGCGGACCGGGTCGGCTCAGGCGACGTGGCGGCCCGGGACCGGTACCTGGCCATGCTGGCCCAGCCGCGCGAGGCCCATCCCGTGGCAGCCCTCAAGGCGGCCGGGGTGGACCTGCTCTCCCCGGACGCCATAGCGGCCGCGGCGCGCGAGCTCGACCGGGTCACGGCCGAGATGGAGAAGCTGGCGGACTAGCATGAAGGCGGGCGTCCGCCTCATCGAGGTCTTCTCCTCTTTGCAGGGCGAGGGCCTCTGGCTGGGCCAGAGGCACGCCTTCGTGCGCCTGGCCGGCTGCAACCTGTCCTGCCGCTACTGCGACACGCCCCGCAGCCGGGAAGCCTCCGCGGGCAGGTCCTGGTCCGCAGCGGAGCTGAAGGCCGAGCTCTCCCGGCTCTTCAAGGGCAAGAAGCATGATGCCGTGGCCTGGACCGGGGGCGAGCCCTTGCTGCAGGCCGCAGCCTTGCCCGCGCTGATGCGCTGGGCCCAGGGCCGGGGCGTCAAGAACCTGCTGGAGACCAACGGGACCATGGTCGAGGCTTTCCGCCTTGTGGAGCCCTATGTGGACCTGGCTTCAGTGGACATCAAGCTCCCTTCCGCCGCCGGCCAAGAGCTCTGGTCCGAGCACCTGGAGTTCCTGCGCGTGGCTCCCAAGAAGAGCTGCGTGAAGGTGGTGCTGACCGCGCGCACCACCAAGGCCGAGTGGCGCACCCTCATCCGCCTCATGCAGGAGGCCGGACCGGACATCCCCTTGGTCCTGCAGCCGGCCACGCCGCGCGGCGGGGAGCAGCCGCCCAAGCCCGAGGCGGCCCTGTTCTTCCTGCGCCAGGCTTCGGCCTTGCTCAAGGACGTGCGCCTCATCCCCCAGTGGCATCCGGTCTGGGGACTGAAATGAATCGTGCGGAGAATAAGACCATTAATCTCCGCATATTGTGCGTTGATTGTGTTGAATAGAATAGTTTTAGCTGTTATAATATACGCAAACGGTGCGGAGAATAGACATTTACATTCATCAGCGCCCTGATTGGCCCAAGTTCCATTGGGAGAAGGAGGCCCCTGCCAGGCAGCTGGCGGACATCCGCCATCGCCAAGGGCGTCTCCTGGGCAGGATGGAGGGCCTGGGATTTGCGCAGAGAAGCGAGGCCCTGCTGCGGACTTTCACCTTGGATGTGCTCAAGTCGAGCGAGATCGAAGGAGAGATCCTCGATGCCGGCCAAGTCCGGTCCTCCATAGCGCGGCGCCTCGGCCTGGACATCGCCGGCCTGGTCCCTTCCGACCGCCATGTGGACGGCGTCGTGGACATGACTCTGGAAGCCACGCGGAACTACTCGCAGCCCTTGACCGAGCAGCGCCTGCTGGTCTGGCACCAAGGGCTCTTCCCTTCCCAGGAGGGGCGAGCCTTCCCGATCCGGGCCGGCGCGTGGCGGGACGACGCCAGGGGGCCCATGCGGGTCGTCTCCGGCCCGCTGGGCCAGGAGCGGGTGCACTACGAAGCCCCCGCTGCGGAGCGCATCCCGGCCGAGATGTCGGCCTTCCTGGATTGGGCGAACCGGACCGACGACCTGGACCTCGTACTCAAGGCCGGCGCCGCCCACCTGTGGTTCGTCACCATCCACCCCTTCGACGACGGCAACGGCCGCGTGGCGCGCGCCATCGCGGATTGGGCCCTGGCGCGCTCCGAGCAGACCCCGCAGCGCTATTACAGCATGTCGGCGCAGATCCGCCGGGAGCGTAAGGACTACTACGCGATCCTTGAGAAGACGCAGAAGGGTACGCTCGACATAACGGAGTGGCAGCAATGGTTCCTCGGCTGCCTCGACCGCGCCATCGCGGGCACGGAGGAATCGCTCGCCGCGGTCTTCAGGAAGGACGGCTTCTGGAAGACCCATGCCGGCCTACCGCTCAACGAGCGGCAGCGGCTGATGCTCAACAGGCTGCTCGACGGGCTGGAAGGCAAGCTCACCTCGAGCAAGTGGGCGGCCCTGGCCAAGTGCTCCCAGGACAGCGCCCAGAGGGACATCGTCGATCTCATACGGAAAGGCATTTTGCTCAAGGACGATGCGGGCGGCAGGAGCACCAGCTACTCGCTCAAACGAAGTCCAGGAGAATCATGAACATCAAGAAGACCCTTTGGCTCTCCATCCTGCTCATCGCAGGCCCGTGCTGGGCAGCGATCCCCGAGACCTTGGACTCGCCCCTGCCCGGCGACCTCATGGGCACCACCATCCACCGCCTGGGCAACGGCCTGACCGTGTACCTGAGCCCCTCCCACGAGACCCCCCGCATCGCGGCCTGGATCGCGGTGCGCGCGGGCAGCGCCCAGGACCCCGCGGACAGCACGGGCCTGGCCCATTATCTTGAGCACATGGACTTCAAGGGCACCACCTCCATCGGCACCTTGGACTACGCCAAGGAGAAGCCCCACCTGGACCGCATCACCAAGCTCTACGAGGAGCGCTTCAAGGCCAAGGATTCGGCCGAGCGCGAGCGCATTTACAAGGAGATCGACAAGGAGAACATCGCGGCCGAGAAGTACGAGATCCCCAACGAGATCAGCAAGGTCTACAAGCGCCTGGGCTTCAAGGGGCTCAACGCCTTCACCTCCAACGAGGAGACCGTCTACATCGTGGACCTCCCCTCCAACCGCGTCGAAGCCTGGGCCAAGCTCGAGGCCGAGCGCTTCGCGCGCCCCGTGTTCCGGCTCTTCCAGAACGAGCTCGAGGTGGTCTACGAAGAGAAGAACATGAGCCTCGACAACATGGAGGAGCTGCTCTACGAGGCTGCCAACAAGCAGCTCTACAAGCTCCACCCCTACGGCACCCAGACCACCATCGGCACCATCGAGCACCTCAAGAACCCGTCCTTGGAGCACATGTACGCCTTCTTCGACCGCTACTACCGGCCCGAGAACATGGCCATCGTGCTGGCCGGGGATTTTGAGCGCCAGCCCATGCTCGACCTGCTGGCCAGGCACTTCGGCTCCTGGAAGCCCAAGCCTTTGCCCCCGGCCCGGACCTGGCCCTTGCCCAAGCCCAAGGGCCGCGAGCTCGTGGAGGTCAAGTACGAGGCCGAGGAGAAGCTCATGGTCTCCTGGCTGACCGTGCCGCGCCAGCACCCGGACGCCTACGCCCTGCGCGTCATGGACATGCTCGTAGACAACGCGGCGGCCGGGCTCATCAACCTGGACCTGGTGCAGGCCCAGAAGGTCAAGTCCGCGGGCTCGGGGCTCGGGCTCTACAACGACGCGGGCGACTGGACCGTGTGGGCCGTGACCAAGAAGGGCCAGACCTTGGAGCAGGCCGAGGCCTTGCTCATGGCCGAGGTGGACAAGCTCAAGGCCGGGGAGTTCACGGAGGACGACATCAAGGCCGTGATCACCAGCTACGAGGTCGGGGAGAAGGCCAAGCTGGAGTCCAACGTGGCGCGCGCGGCCGAGATGGCCGACTCCTTCACGCACCTCGAGCCCTGGCCGGTCACCGCAAGCAGGCTCGACCGCCTGCGCAGGGTCACCAAGGTCGACGTGCTCCGGGTAGCCAACCTCTACCTGGGCCCGGACCGGGTGGTGGCCTTCCGCCGCAACGCCAAGCCCGAGATCCCCAACATGCCCAAGCCGGGCTTTTCCAAGGTGGACATCGACCCGTCGCGCGAGTCCGAGTTCGCCAAGAGCATCCTGGCTTTGCCGGCCAAGCCCTTGGAGCCGCGCTGGCTCAAGGAAGGCCGCGATTATTCCATCACGGAACTGCCCTCGGGCAAGCTCTACTCCGGCAAGAACCCGTTCAACGATCTGTTCCAGCTCTCCTGGGTCTTCGAGCGCGGAAGGCGGCAGGAGCGCAATCTCTGCGCCGCCCTGGATCTGCTGGAGCTCTCCGGAGCCGGCGACCTCAGCGCCGAGCGGTTCAAGAAGAAGCTCTTCAGCCTGGGCACCAGCCTGCGCTACCACTGCGGCGAGACCGGCGCGGGCGTCACCATGACCGGGCTCGACTCCAACCTCTGGCCTTCCTTGCGCCTGATGAACCAGCGCTTCAGCTCCCCGGTCATAGAGCCGGACATGCTCAAGCGCATGGTGGAGGTCAGGATCGGCGCGCACGCTGACGCCAAGAAGGACCCTGACGCGATCATGGGCGCCTTGGGCGAGTACGCCACCCGGGGGGCTCAGAGCTCCGTGCTCAACGAGCTCTCGGACAAGGAACTGCTGGCCCTCGACGCAAACAAGCTGCGCAAGCTGATGGGGGACTTCATGGGCTGGAAGCGCCGGGTGGCCTACGTGGGCAACCGCGAGCCCTCGGAGCTGGCCAAGCTCATGGAAGAGCCGGGCCGTTCCTACAAAGCCGAGCCCGCGCACATCCCGCTGCGCTATCAGAAGCCGGACAAGCCCGTGGTGTACTTCACGCACCGGGACATGGTGCAGTCGCAGGTGGGCGAGTTCGCGCAGGACGGGGTGCTGGACCTGGACCGCGCGGTCGACTACTCCTTCCTGGGCAGTTACCTGGGCGGGGGCATGAACTCGGTGATCTTCCAGGAGATCCGCGAAGCGCGCTCCATGGCCTACTCGGCCTGGGGCGGCTACGCCTACGCCGGGTACAAGGGCGACGACAACATGGTCTACGGCGAGCTTGCTACGCAGGCGGACAAGACCGTGGAGGCCGCGGCCGTGCTGCGCGACCTGATGAAGTCCCCGCCCTGGTCCGAGTCGCGCTTCTCTGACGCGGCCAAGGCCATCGAGGAAGGCTACCGCACCAGCCCCATCCCCTTCCGCTCCGTGCCCGGGGCCTTGCTGGGTTGGGAGGACCAGGGCGTCATTGGCGGCGACCCCAGACCCGCGCGCTTCGACAAGGCTCTTAAGTACAAGCTCGACGACCTCAAGGCCTTCGCCGCGCATCTCAAGGACAAGGTCATGACCGTGTACGTTCTGGGCAACAAGGACCGCCTGGACTTCGCGGGCTTGAAGAAGCTGGGCGAGCTGCGCGAGAAGAAGCTCGAAGAGATATTCCCGTACTAGGGGGAGCCATGACCGAGAACCTGCACTGGCTGGGCCACGCCTCGTTCTATGCCGTGTCCAAGAAGGGCACGGTGGTGTACTTCGACCCCTACCAGCTCAAGGCCGGCCTGCCCAAGGCCGACCTGATCCTGATAACGCACGACCACTTCGACCACTGCTCCCCGGATGACATCCGCAAGATCGCCAAGCCCGGCACCGTGATCGTGGGCCCGGCCTCCATCGCGGGCAAGGCTCCGAGTACGGTCAAGGTCATTGCCAGGGGCCAGACCATGGCCGTGGCGGACATCGGGATCACTGCCGTGCCTTCCTACAACACCAACAAGGAGTTCCACCCGCATGCGGCGGGCAATGTGGGCTATGTGGCGGTCATAGACGGGGTCCGCATCTACCACGCGGGAGACACTGACCATATCCCTGAGATGGGCTCCATCCAGACCGACGTGGCCTTGCTGCCCGTAGGCGGCACCTACACCATGACCGCGGCCGAGGCGGCCAAGGCGGTCGCGGCCATCAAGCCCAAGGTCGTGGTGCCCATGCACTACGGCAGCGTGGTGGGCTCGGGCAAGGACGCGGAGGAGCTCAAGCGGCTGTGCCAGGCAGAGGTCCGCATCCTCGACCGGGAGTGAGACGGACCATCGTCAGGGAGCGTAGCTGTGCACCATCGAGCCGGTGATCCTGCCGTTGGAGAATTCGACGGTGCACCAGCGGGTGAGGGAGA
>JAQUNT010000060.1 GCA_028717525.1 Elusimicrobiota bacterium | reverse complement strand
CCCCTCCTGGCAGCCGAGCTCCACGCAGAGGCTGCCCGCGCCCGCGGGGCAGTTGGCGTGGCTGAAGAGGGCCGGGGTGGTGACGCGGCTGAAGGAGATGTCCCTGCTGCCGAAATAGCACCATTGGTACCGCTGCAGGGGCGGCTCGGCGAGCTCGAGGTTGTACAGGACCAACGAACGGTAGTCTAACCCGGGCTCGCCCAGCCCGAGCAAAGCGCAGAGCTCGGAGATGGGAGCCGTCCAGACCAAGGCCTCGGCCGCGCAGGCGCCCCCCCTGCGCGTGCGCACCTCCTCGACCCGGCCGTTGCGGACCTTGACGGCGGCCACCGTGTCTGCGGTGCGGATCTCGCCCCCCTTGCGCCGCAGCATCTCGCCCAGCCTTGCGCAGAACAATCCGATGCCGGAGGCGGGATAGATGAAGCGCGCGGGGGCCTGCGGTATGGGGGTGAAGGTGTAGCGGATGATGTCCAGCAGGGACCGGTGCACGATGTCCTCGTTGATGACCGCCTGCTTCATCCCGGTCTTGGCCCATTGGGGATGGGTCCGGGCCGGCGCCAGCCCCAGGAACTTCTCCGTGTAGTCCTTGAAGAAGGCGCGGTAAAGGGTGGGCCCGAAATGCCGGACCATGTAGTCCTCGAAGTTGTCCGGCCCGGAGCGGCGGCCCCGGCCCAGGGCCAGGAGGTCCGCGGCGGCCCGGATGGTGATCGAGGGCGGCAGAGTGAAGAGGGCGGCGGGCTTGAGGGGCCAGGTGTAGTACTTCCCGATGAAATGCACCCCGCTGCGCCGCGGTATGGTGACGGCCTGGTCTGCCAGGACCTCGGCGATGAAGTCCCGGACCGCGCGGTTGGGGGCGTAGAAGCGGTGCGGGCCGATGTCGAAGGTGCTGCCGGCGTAGGCGAAGCTGCGCGCCAGCCCGCCGACCCGGTCTTCCTTCTCCAGCACCGTGACCGGGCGCCCCTGGCGGGCCAGCTCATAGGCCGCGGTCAGGCCGGTAATCCCGCCGCCTACGATGATTACCCGACGGTGCACCGCTACAGGATATTAAATTCCAGGGCGGGTATTCCGGCTGCTACTTCCAGCCCATGGGCCGGTAGCCCTTGTCCATGAGGCAGTATTCCACGAACCGGCGGTGCATCCCGTCCGGGCTGTTGGCTTCGACGGCGCCGCCGGCCAGGCCCGAGGCCGCGCCCACGGCCGCGCCCTGGGACACGGCCCGGCCGTAGTCCCCGGTGAAGGCGCCGAAGATGACGCCGATGACGGCTCCGAAGATGGCGCCTCCGCCCGTGCGCTTGGCCACCATCTGGCCCTTGTGAGACTTGACGAACTCCTTGGCCTTGGCCTCGCAGTCGGCGATGTCCTTCTGCACGGTCTCCTGGGGGAGGCTCCTGTAGCGCTCGTCCGGGTAGAGCTTGATCTGCGGGGAGGAGCAGCCGGCGGCCAGGACAAGGGAAAGGATGAGGGCGGACAAGGAGCGGACCATAGAATAATGATAGCATGGCCGCAGAGCTTTGGCGCTGCGGGCATACTGGCATGAGGTAGGCTATAATAACATCGACTAGGCCTTGCATCGCTTGAGGCCCCATTGAATAAGGTGCCAGCCATGAGAAGACCCCGCGCAGGTTTCTTCGCCTGCCTTGTCCTTGCGGCGATTTCGTTCCCACAAGCGGTCCTGGGTGAGGAGCCGTGGTGGTTTGAGGATTACCAGAGCAAACGGACATTGTCTCAAAGGAACTGTGAATACCGTCCCAAACTTTTCTTCTTCTTCGACACGTCTGAAGAGATGATGAAGCTGACTGATGCGTTGTTGGCTCCGATTGCCCGCGATTATGCGAAGACCCAGCTATGTCTTATCCCTGTGCTAGAGAGCAGCGAGCCTCTACCTCCCGATTTCTTCAAGATCCACAAGTTCTCCTACCCGGTCTACCGCAGAGGCGAATTAGGCCGATATGCTGGGCATCCCTCCCCGCCCTCTACCTATGTCAGCAACAGGCACGAATCCTATGCGTACACTCCCGTCATTAGGACCATCGAAGACGGGAGATCCATAGGAAGAACAATCGACGAGAACCTCAACGATGGTTCACCGCTTTCGCACATCGTGCAGGATGACATATGGGCCCGCATGGACGCAGATCCGGACGCCAAGGCAGGAAGGCAGGTATTGCAGCGCGCGAAAGACCTCTTGGCAAGCAAGGACTTCGCCGGATTTGACAAGTGGTTCTCCGAACTGAGGCGCACGCAAGCTCGATTCCCCAACGGTGGATGGCAACTGCACTATCTGTATGAATTCCTGGAGCACCTGGGAGGCGACGACAAGGCTGCGCAGGGACGAATCGACCTTCTGAAGCAATGGGCTGACCAAAGGCCGCAATCCGTAACGGCCCGCGCCGCGCTAGGGCAAGCCTGGTCTGCGTTCGCCTTTAGGGGACGCGGCTCCAAGGTGGCCCAGTATGTCACCCCCGAGCAATGGGCGGCGTTCAACGACCGGCTCTCTAAAGCCGAGGCGGTCCTCCAAGAAGCCTTAGCTCTGCCGGAGAAATGTCCAGAAGTGTTTGACGGCCTTGTCACGGTCGGTTTCAACCGAGGCTGGAGCAGGGACAAGGTCGATGCCATCTATGAAAATGGGGCGCGCCTTTTCCCCTACTATTCATATCTCCACGCCACCATGACGCACTTCTTGCGGCCGAAATGGGGAGGCTGGCCAGGAGAAGCAGAAGCTTTCGCCAGCCGTGTCGGGCAGAAATACGGCTGGGACCAATACACCAGGATTCTGCTTCGCTTGACGGATGCGGACGAACAGTTGGACGGGGAACCGATTTTTGGTCCCGAAGGGTTCTCATGGTCCAAGACCAAGACCGGTTTCCGCGAGATCATCCAGAAGTGTCCAAAGTCCATCGTGATGTTGAACAACTTTGCCCGCTATGCGCTCGCTGCGAAAGACAACGAAACAGCGAAAGGACTCTTCGATACCATCGGAGACAACTACTCCGTAGAGATTTGGGGCAATCGCGTCCGATACGAGCATTTCCGTCTGACCATGCTGGAGGCCTTGAATCCGAGGCTGGCGAGTCATCGGATGCCGCGGCCGATGATGGCTGAGATGAACCCGCAACCGTTCAATCCTCAGACCTCACAAGTGTCTCCCGCAGAGGCTCCGCAACCCGACCCGCGCGGACCAGAGGCCGCACCGCATCCGCCACTTTCATCTGAGGCCTTCTCCGCCAGGATGGCGCAAACCATCAAGGACCCCCGCAAGGTAGGGCGACTCATCGCACACAACGTGATCGCCAGTAGGAGGGAGCGGGGCGGCAAAGGCCCCAATATCGTCGTCAAGCCCGGGACCGAAGAGTCGACGGGCCCGGAGGGCGACGTCGTCCGCCTCATCGGACATTCCGACGCAGTGACAGCCGTGGCCTACACCGCAGACTCCAAGGCCATCCTCTCAGCCAGCCAGGACCACACCGTGCGCATCTGGGGCAGGTCCGCAGACTTCCAAGACAAGAAGCTCCTGCTCAGGGTCCCCAACCCGCTCAAGGCGCTGGCCTTGTCCCTGGAAGGACGAAGCTTCGCCGTGGCCGACGATGCCACCAACGTCTACGTACAGGACCTCTGGGTGGACCTCAACGGTGTCGGCTTCCTGGAGATTCCCGGCAAGAGTCCCGCAGTGGCCTTGGCTTTCACCCCCGACGGGAAGAGGTTGGCGATAGGCCGGGCCGACTCGCGCATCGAGGTGGTCACTCCGGCCCAGGGCGCGCAGGAGAAGGTCGAGCTGTCCGGCCATGAGGGGCCGGTTCAGGCATTGGTATTCTCCCGCAGCGGACGGTATCTCGCTTCGGGCGGCGCGGATGGGACCCTGCGGACTTGGGATATCGACACGAAGAAGCTTCGTTCCGCTTTCCCGGGGCACGCGTCCCCGATCACAGCCATCGCCTATGCCCCGGATTATAGGACCTTGGCCTCGGCAGACGCCCGCGGGGGCATCCGCTTCTGGGATGCCAAGACCAATGCCAAGAGGCCCCAAAGCTTCGACCTCCGCTCCCCGATCGCTTCCTTGTCGTACTCGCCTGACGGCCGAAGCCTGGCTGTGACTCAGAGCAACGAAGTCCACCTGCTGGACTTGTCCGCCGGCGCCGACCAGGGCACGGTCGTGGGCAGCGGCGGGACAGTCGCCGCGGTGGCCTTCTCCCCAGACGGCGAGACCGTGGCCGCAGCCGGAAGCGATCAACTGGTGAGGGTCTTCCGGACCGAGGGCTTCGGCAGCCGGGTCGCCGCCGATGGCCGCGTCCCAGCGCAGAGGCCGACGCAGGATGATGTCGACCAACCGCCCAGCCCCGCCATGCCTATGGACAGGGACGCCGTAGCGGTCGTCTTCGGAAGCCAACAATATCGTCAAGCCAGCATCCCGAAGGTCGATTTCGCGAGCAATGACGCGTCGGCCGTTCAGAGATACCTGACTCGGGCCATGGGCTTCCTGCCCGAGAATGTGGTCACGCTCGCGGGCAGCGGGGTCAACCTGGCCTCGATGAGGAAGACCCTGGGGCCATGGCTGAGGAACAGGGTCAACGCGAACAGCCGAGTCTTCATCTACTTCGCGGGGCATGGAGCCCCGGACCCTGCCACCGGGGAGAGCTACCTGGTGCCGTCCGATGGGGACCCGAGCTACCTCAATACCGCTCTATCCGTCAAGGAGCTGCTTTCCCAACTCTCCGCCTTGCCGGCTCAGCGCGTCATGGTGGTCTTGGACGCCTGCTTCTCCGGCCGGGGCCAGCGCTCCATCATCGCGCCCGGCGCCCGGCCATTGGTTTCGGTCATGGACCAGAGCCAATATGTGGGCCAAAACGTCGTGGTCCTGAGCGCGACCGGAGGCGACCAGATCAGCACCTATTACCCTCCGGGACGTCACGGTCTCTTCACGTATTTCCTGCTCAGGGGATTGCGCGGCGAGGCAGACATCGATGCCGACGGCAAGGTGACCACGCGCGAGCTCTACCTCTTCCTGAAGACCAAGGTCAGCAAGGAAGCTCGGAAACTGAACGTGACACAGATACCGACGACGATGCCCGCTCCTGACCAGTTGGGGGAGAGGGCCAGATGGGAGTGGATCAAGCTCAGATAGGGCCCCTGATGCACCCCCTGCTCGCGGTCGTTCTCGCCCTGTGCCCGGGCCCGGCAGGTGGAGCCCAGTGGAGCATAGAGCGCGGCCACATCATCGCCTTCTCACAAGATGGGTCCAAGGCCCTGGTCAGCGGCCAGGGCCTGCAATTGTGGGATGCTGCCTCGGGCCAGCTCATAAAGAGGTTCGGTCAGCGCAGCGCCGACGCGGTCGCCGTCTCCGCGGACGGCATGCTGGGCGCCGATGCGCCTCTGGGGGCCGTGCGCCTTTGGTCTCTGGCGACCGGCACGCTCCAGGCGGCCCCCCGCTACCCTTCCGCCGTCTTCCCGGTCAGAGCCCTGGCATTCACGGGCGACGGGAAGAAACTGCTGGCCGCGTTCAACGACGGCTTCATCCAAGCCTGGGACTTGCCCGACCTCGCCGAAGCCTCATCGTGGCAGGAGGGCCGGGGCTTTTCCGCCATCGCCTTCTCGCCCGACGGCCGCAAGTTGCTGGTCTCCTCCAAGATGGGGATCATCGAGTTGAGAGACTCCTTTGACGGCCGCCAGCTGGGCTCCTGGCGCACCGGCTCCCCACCTGCCGTGGTCCGCGCCCTGGCCTTCTGCGGCGACGGAAAGAGATTCGTCTCCACCTCGGAGAGCATCTCGTTCTGGCGCATAGACGCTCAGGAGCCCGTAGCAGTCTCCTTCGAGCCCAAGGGCGGGAGTAAAGGGAAAGGGCCGCAGTCGCGGCCCAGCGATGCCATAACCAGCGCGGCGTGCTCTTCAGACGCGCGCTTCGCGCTCACAGGCCATGCGGATGGCATGGTCAGGCTCTGGGATGACGTCAAGGGAAATGAGCTCAAGACCTGGGATACCACGGTCTTCGGAAAGCCGACCAACGTACGCTTCTCGCCGGAAGACGCATGGAAGAACGTGAATCAGGTGTATTTCCTGCCTGACAGTCGTGGCATCGTCATGGCGCGGATCGGCGGGATAAAGACATGGGATCGCAGCGTTCCCGCTCTGTTGGGGGAATCCGGGCTGGCCCGGCCGCCGGACCCGCGGGCTTTCGCCGTGGTCATAGGCGTCGGGGGCTATTCGAGCGGTCTGCAGCGCTCTGACTATGCCGCGCAGGACGCGGTCGCGATGCGAGACCTGCTCGTCACCCGCCTGGGATTCCCGGCGGACAACGTCGCCCTGTTGGTGGACGACCATGCAACGCTCGCGGATTTTTCCAAATACCTGGACGCTTGGATGAAGAACCGGGTCCCGCAAGATGGTCGCGTCATCGTCTATTTCGCGGGCAGGGGCATGCGCGAGCCCGCCTCAGGAGAAGCCTTCCTGTTGTCCAATGACTCAGATCCGGCATATCCCGAAGAGACGGCGTATCCTCTTCGCACTCTGCTTGCGCGGCTGGAGGAGCTGCCGGCCAGGACCTCGACCTTGATCCTTGATGCCTGCTTCTGCGGCACTGGTCCGCGCTCCGCCCAGGCGCCGGGAGTACGGCCGCTGGTGACCAAGAATTGGACCGCTCCAGACCTCAAGCGGACCATCATGCTGTCAGCCGCGCGCATGCGTCAATGCTGCGCGATAGAACCCCGTTCCGGACACGGACTCTTCACGCAAGCGATACTGGAAGGACTAGGCTCTGCCACGGCGCCGGAGACCGACCCTGCAGGCGACGTCGAAGGGCTGTATGATTACGCATCAAAAAGGGTCGTGGCCGCGTCAGCCGACAGAGGGTCCCCGCAGGAACCGGAAATCAGGCCGAGTCTGGCTGCCTTGCGGAGCCGCAAGATGGCCGTCCCGCCGGCGCCCAATCCGAAAGGCGGCGACTGACATCCGCCTCAAAGGCTCGTCCGCCTACGCGTAATGCGCGGGGATGAGGGGAGCTTCATGGATCACTCAGCATCCTGAGTGATTTCACTCCGATGCAAGAGAACTAATGACAGCCGTCCCGGGCTTCACCCGGCCAGAAACCCCCGGGTCCCGCGCCCCCACAGTTCGGCGAGGAACTCCTCGGCCGGGACGATCTCATGGCCGGCCTCGCTGCGCCGGCGCCGGGGCTCCAGGCAGACGACGATCCTGCGCTTGAGCGGCAGCTCCTCGGCGAGCGCGGACAGCGAGCGCTCGTCCCTCGGGGATATGACGCTCTTGCCCTTGACCTCTATGGCGATGTCGTCTCCGAGCATGAAATCCACCTCGAACTTGGACAAGCTGCGCCAATAGGACAGCGGCCGGTCGGAATCGAAATACTCGAGGGCCGCCTTGAGCTCCGTGAAGATCAGGTGCTCGAAGGCCTTGCCGAAGAGATCGCCGTGGCGCGCGACCTCGAAGCGGCCGAGGAGCTCGTTGACCACGCCGATGTCGAAGAAATAGAACTTCGGCGTGGCCACGGCCTTCCTGGTCCTGGTCTTCCGGTAGGGCGGCAGCTCGTAGCCGAGGAGCGTGTCGTAGAGGATGTGGAAGTAGCCTTTGACGGTGTTGAGCGGGATGCCGGTGTCGTTGGCGATGTTCGTGTAGTTGAGCTGCTCCGCGTTGCCCAATGCCGCCGTGGTGAGGAAGCGGTTGAAGTTGCCGACGTTGCGCGTGAGCCCTTCGGCGCGAATCTCCTCCTCCAAGTAGAGTCCGACATAGTTCTTGAGCTCGCTCCGAAAATCCTGCGCATCGATGATCCCCGGCAAGGACCCCCGGCAGACCCGCGCGTCGATGCGCGCCTCGCCGAGCTCGGCTGAGACGAGCGGGAAGAGCTGCTTGCGCCAGATCCGGCCGGGCAGGAGATTGACCCCGGAACGACGCAGCTTGCGCGCGCTGCTGCCCGTGAGCAGCACCCGGAGGTTCTTGTTGCGGTCGAGCAGGACCTGAACTTCGTCGAAAAGCTCTGGAAGCTTCTGGGCCTCGTCGATTACCACGATGCGCGCCCGCTCGGACAAGCGCTGTCTGAGCAGCTCCGGACGGGCGCTGAGCTCCCGGAAGGTGTCGGTCCGGGAAAGGTCGAAATACTCGATCCCGTGGCCCAGGCCTAGGGCCAAGGTGCTTTTCCCAGTCTGACGCGGGCCGAGCAGAAGAAGGGATTTCTTCTTGAGGAGGGCTCCCAGGTCCAGGAATCTCTTATACATTGCACATATCATGCATTTTTACATGTAAAATTGCAACTATCATGCAGACCTTCGGCGACTCAGATCGCCTATGTCCCGGTTCTCAGGGAGAGGTCTCGGCGCTCAGGCCTCCCGGAGTTGGTAGAATCTACGCCTATGCCGCAGAACTGGGACGTCCGCTCCCGGCTCCTGGCCGCCGCCTTTTTGGCCCTGCTCGGCGCGCTGGCCGCGCTCAAGATGGGCATCAGCGTGGACAACGACCTGTTCTGGCAGCTCAAGGACGGCGAGCGGGTGGTGCGGGAGCATCGCTTCCCCGTGGTCGAGGACTTCTCCTTCCCCGCCTCCGGCCGGCCCATGGTCGCCATCGAATGGGGCGCGGAGACCGTGAGCTACCTGGTCTTCCAGCTGGGCGGCTACCCGGTCCTGGCGGCCTTCAACGCGCTGCTCTTCACGGCCGTCTTCGCCCTCCTGCTGCTCCTGCTGCGCCGCCGCCTGCCCCTGTTCGAGAGCCTCTGCCTCCTGGCCTTGGCCGCGTTCGCCTTCCTGAACTACTACGGGGCCCGGGCCCAGAACTGGACCTTCCTCCTCACCGCCTTGTTCCTCTACTGGGCGGCCCTCTGGGAGGACGGCAGGGCCTGGGTGCCCTGGGCCATGGCCGCGGCACTCCTGCCCTGGGCCAACATGCACAGCGGCTTCATGGTCGGAGTCGTCATCCTGGGCCTGCTCTGCCTGCGCCGCGCCTGGGAGAGCCGGCGCCTGGCCGACCTGGCGCCTTTGGGCCTCGGCCTCCTGCTCTGCTGCGTGCATCCCAACGGGCACAACGCCGTGGTCTACCCCCTCTGGTTCATGGCCG
>JAQUNT010000059.1 GCA_028717525.1 Elusimicrobiota bacterium | reverse complement strand
GCCTTCCTGGCGGCGGCTCCGGATCCGGGGACCGCGTCCAGGCTATGATCGCCTAGGGCGCTGGCAGGCCTTCAGTCGGGCTGCGATCCGGGTATCGGCGATGAGCTTGGCGTGGAGGCGCTCCGCGACGTAGGAGGCGCCCTCGGCCGTATAGTGCCCCATGAACGGAGAGCCCTCCGGGATGAACAGCCGGCGGATCCGGGCGACCGGCAGGTCCGCGATCCCCGAATCCAGGTCCAGGAACGGGATGCCCAGCGCCGGCAGCTGACTGGCCAGGAACTCCCGGCAGAATTCGTCCTGTCGCCGCAGGCCTGCGCGCGGGTCGCTGGGAAGGAGGGCCACGACCAGGACGCTGCCCTGGGCCCGGCTGGCCTGCGCGAGCTCTTCCAAGATGCGGGTCAGGCGTTCCTCCGTGGAGGAAGACAGCGGCTGCGGCGGCGACGCGTGGATGCGGACGAACCCGCGGCTCAACCGGACCATGTGGAGATCCCCCAGCGCGGTGAAGAGGGGCTGGAGTCTGAACTTATACCAAGCATTGTGCACGGGCTGGTTCACGACTTCGAGACGGCCTTCGCGGACTTCCAACCGGGGCCGGTCGAGGAACCCGTCCTTCTCGAATCCAAGGCGGAGCACGTCCAGCGGGATCAGCGCCACGACATGGACCGCATGTTCGAGGGGGGTGCCGGCGCGCATGTACCAGAGATACATCTGGTCGATCCCGTAGCGGCTCGCCCCCATGTTCACCGTCTCGATGCGAGGGTCGATGGCCGCAAGCCGGTCCGGCCAGGTCTCGCCGTTGCTGGCCCCGAGGCCGAAGGTCATGGAGTCCCCGGAACAGAGCACCCGAAGGCGCCCCTGGGGAGCCGCAGCCGGAAAATCCACGTCGTTGCGGAATCCCTGGGAATTCGTCCGGACCCAGCGGCCGGGGGCGTTGGCATACCTGACCAGAAGGTTCGGCTGGAGGGTATGCCCGATGACCGGGTCTTCCTGGCCCATGATAGGGTCTTCCGGGGCCGGGGCGGGGCTTCCCTCCGGGTCCATCCAATGCGGCTTCGTCGTCGGGGCGCCGAGGACCAGGATGGCGCCGCAGAACCCTTCGACCAGAGCGGCGGCGAGAACGATGAAGAGCAGGCTGGCGAGTATCCCGGCCCCGGCCAGGGCCAGCCTCTGGAACAGGGGCGGCGACGGGTTCTTTGCTGCGGGGCTCTTTTGCACGCGCGGTCTCTTCTCGGCTCTATGGTAACAAATAGACCGCAGGGAGGGCAGGCCGGTTACCGGGCCAGGGATCGGAAGCCTTTGACCTTCCCGGCGAACTCCCTCTTGGGATTGAAGGCTTTGACTTTCTTGGCGAACTCCCGGGAACCCCCTGCCGGAAGTCCCGCTCTTTGACGCAGCCAGCCGAGGGAAACATCGGCTAGTCCGTCGCGTTCCCCGCCGGGGCAGTGCTGGGCGACCATTTCCAGGCCTGGGACGGCGGTCAAATACCAGCCTCTCGCCAAGTACATCATGAACACGGCCATGCCGTTGTTCTTGGCGGCCTTATAATATTCCTTCACGTCATCGTAGACCGGGGGGCTCGGTGCCCGCGGCTTCCTCCCATCCCAAGACCCGCTGATGTGCTCGAACCACAATCGGGCGAGGAAGCCGTAACCCTCGGGCGTCAAATGTATCTCATCGGCGAAATACCTGTCCGCCACGACTCGATGCGGCGACAGGTCCTCGAGCGCGGAATGAAAATCTATGAGTTCCGCGCCATAGCGATCCGCGGCGCTCTTCCATGCTTCCGCCTTTGCATCCGCCTTCCGCAGGTGCCGATCCAGCGGCGGATCTTCCCCCCCTGTCGCCTGCTCCTTGAAAAGGGCGATGAAATCACAAGCATCCGTCAATCGGCACGCCAGCAGTCTCCGATAATCATCCCTCATGGGGACCGAGTCATCCGGCGCTGCAGCGACCGAATGGATGGCAGGTTCTATTTCCGAGACCGCGCTGCGGACCGGCGTCGTCACGATCACTTTGGCCCCGGTCGACGCCGCGATCCTCACGAGCAGGTCGGCCCATTCCGGGAAAGGGTCCCCGGTCCCCCGCTCCTGCGTCAGATCCCGATTCGGACTCCTGGACCGGAGGGACCACAAGAACGGGGGGCCATAGACCTTCGCGCACCAGAACAACTGGGACCTTTCCATGAGCCCGCGCCAGAATCTGTGGAATAGGGGGCGGGTCACAGGCCAGCTCTGCTCGCCAGGCATGTGCCCGCCGCCATCATTCATCCCCATGTAGAATATGAGGACGTCAGGTTCATAACGGCGCGCATAGAGCAGTTGATAGTAGGTGTTGGCGCATATCGAGGCCGTCATCCCCATGTTGATCACCTTGATGGCGCGGTTGGGATAGGCCCGAGCCAGCCTATCGTACAGCATGGTAGGCGGCGATGCGTTGACGTCCAAAGGGGCGCCCTCGACGCTGGATTCTCCAAAGACGAATATCCGCGCCTCTCCCGGCGGCTTTCTTTCCGGAAGGCGCGCGCCGTCCAGAAGCGGACGCATGGACGGCGGAGCGACGCCCGTGACCAGAGGCAGGGTATTCACATAGATCCCATCCCGCAACAGGACCGGCCCTCGGGAGGCAACGACGCGTCTTGCCGAGAACTCGAGGACGGAGAAGAAGAGCCCGAGGCTCGTCAACGACAACAATGCCTTCTTGACCACCGCAGGCTATCGTAACATTTCCTCTGGCAGCCCGTGGACGATCCCGGTCTCCGATGAAGCTCAGGGCCAGCGCGGGGATTCGCGGGGATTCCCCTTGACCAGCCGGGCAGAGGATGTTAAACTAGCTCATAAGATGGCAAAGAAGACCCGCATCTCTGCCGGCAAGAATACCAAGCGGAAGAAGTACTCCAAGCCGCGGCTCACCCGCCACGGCGAGCTCTCCAAGACCGCCCTCGCCCACAGCTATTGACCGGCGCTACTCTATAGCGCGCCCGGGGCAAAGACAGCATTCATAGGGACACGGCTCCGGCTTCCCGAGGCGCCTGCCCCCGCCGCGGCGCAGATCCCCCAGGAATCCCCGGGACTCCGCCAGCCGGGAGGCCTGCTCCTCCCTGCGCGCGGCCTGGCAGCGCCACAGACGGCCGGAGAAGTCGAGCAGGAGCCAGCGCAGGCCGGCGGCGCAGAGGCGCCCCCGGGGGCCGCCCGCCTCCCGGTTGAATTCCGCCACGGCTTCCCGACGGCATTGAGCCGAGATGGCGCCGCCCGGCGCAGGCCGGAAGGCCCGCCGCCGCCGGTCATAGCAGTCCTGCAGGATCAGGACCAAGCCCTGCCGGCGCAGGCGGTCGGCCAGCTCTCCGATCTGCGCCAGGCGCTCGGGCAGCGCGACGGCGGAGACCTGCAGCTTGTCCTGCACGCCTTGGCCGCGCAGGGATTCCTGCAGGCGCAGGCATTTGGCGAGGAACTCCTCAGGGTCCGCCTGCTCCAGATGCAGGCTGGCATGGAGATACGCCAGCCCGCCGCCGGCGGCTGCGATGAAGGCGAGGTAGCGCTCCGCCGGCAGCGAGAGGTTGGTCTCCATGGCCGCCCGGTGGCCCAGGGCGCAGATGCGCCGGACCAAATCCAGCAGGCCCGGATGGGCGGAAGGCTCACCGGAGCTCAGCCTCACGACCCAGGGCCGCGGCAGGCCGGAGAGGAAGGCCAAGCCGGCGGCGATCATGCCCTCGTCGATGAAGCGCTGTTCGGGGGCCGGCTCCGAGCGCCCTTCGCAGCAATAGGAGCAGCGGTAGTTGCACCAGTCCGCGATGTTCCAGTGCATGTGCCCGGACGAGCGCATGGGCCTGTATAATACAACAAATGTGATAGTATCTCAGGCATGGACCAAGGCCGCCTGCCCGCCTTCTGGCGCCTGCTCCGGGAGTTGACCTGGGTCGAGTTCAAGCTGCGGGAGCAGGGCACCGTCCTGGGCTTCCTCTGGACGCTCCTCTACCCCCTGCTCATGTTCATCGTCCTGTATCTGCTCTTCGTGCGCTGGCTGGGCAAGTTCGTGGACATGTACGCGGCCTATCTGCTCATCGGCATCGTCCTATGGAACTTCTTCCAGCGCACCACCTGCCTGGCCCTGACCAGCTTCTCGCGGCGCCGCTCGCTCATCAAGAACTACAAGTTCCCCCGGGAGATCATCCTGTTCTCGACCATCGGTTCCACCCTGATCCCATTCGTCGTGGAGCTGGTCCTGCTGCTGGGGTTCGTCCTCGCCTTCCGCGTGGAGCCCAAGCTCACCTGGCTGTTCCTGCCCGCGGTCATCGCCGTGCAGATCGTCTTCGTGACCGGAGTCTCCTTCTTCCTGCCTCTGATCGCGGCCGAGTACCGGGACATCGAGCGCATCTGGGAGGTGCTGACCATGGCCCTCTTCTACGTCACCCCGGTCTTCTATCCCCTCTCCATCATCAGCGAGGGCAAGAGGACCCTCCTGCTCTACAACCCCATCACCCAGATCCTCATCGCGGCCAGGGGCTGCCTCATCGACGGGACCATCCCCCTCTGGCCGTCGTTCGCGGTGCCGCTCCTGGAAGGGCTGCTCCTCTGCGCCGCCGGATACTACCTGATGCGCCGCTATGAGTACCACCTCGTGGACCGCATGATGGAGCCCTGAGCATGCCCGAGCCGGGAGCCGGCGCCGTCATCCGGGCCCAGGGTCTGGGCAAGAGCTTCCTCATCGGCAGCAAGTCCACGCAGGAGAGCTCCCTGGAGACGACCCACCGCCTGCTCACGGGCACCGGGTCCCAGCGCCTGCTCTGGGCCCTGCGCGGCCTCGACCTCGAGGTGCGCCGCGGCGAGACCTTGGGCATCATCGGCCCCAACGGCGCCGGCAAGAGCACCTTGCTGCTCCTGCTGGCCCGCATCCTCGCCCCCAGCGAGGGGCGCGTCGAGGTCTTGGGTAAGACCGACCAGTTCTTCGGGCTCGACGAGGGGCTGCAGTCCCAGTTGACCGTGCTCGAGAACATGTCCCTGTGCGCGGCCCTGCTGGGGATGCCGGACGAGGTCTTCACGCAGCGCCTGCCGGCCATGCTGGCCTTCTCCAAGCTGGACGACTATCTCTACGCCAAGTTCGGCGAGCTCTCCTCCGGCCTCGCCGCGCGCGTGGCCTTCTCCGTGGCCATCCATGGAGACCTCGACATCATCCTGGTCGACGAGAAGCTCGCGGTGGGCGACGCCGCCTTCCAGGATAAGTGCCTGGCCGTGTTCCGGGACTTCCAGGCTCAAGGCAAGACCCTGCTCATCGTCTCGCACAGCCTCAGGCTCATCGACCGGCTCTGCCCGCGCACCCTCTACCTCAACGCGGGCCGCGCCGCCTTCCTGGGCGACACGACCGAGGCCATACGCCTCTTCGTGCAGGAGTGCGGCGGAGCCTCGCCGGAACCGCGCCCCGTGGCGCAGCGGGCCGAGACGCCCCGCGAGGAGCCCGCCGCCCCGCCGGCGCAGCCCGAGGCCCTCCCGCAGGCCGTCCCGGACCCGGACGCCCTCCTGGAGGACATCCGCGACGGGGTGCGGGCCGAGCTCAAGCGCGACCGGGCCGAGCGCGCCACCGAGTCGTCGCGCCGGCTCGACCAGGCCGTGGCGCAGATCGCGGACCGGCTGGAGGCCTTCAAAGCCGACACCTCCGCCGCTCTGCTCCAGAACTTCAATCAGGCCATGGGCCAGCTCGCCGACCGGCTCGAAGAGCTCCGGGCCGCGGGGATGAAGGCCGCGGCCGAGTCTTTGGCCCAGCGGCAGACCGCCTTCCTGGACGCCCACTGGGAAGAGCGCTCGGCGGCCTTCGCCAAAAGGCTCGACGAGGCGGTCTCGCGCATCACTGGCGAGATCGAGGGCCTGCAGGCCTCCTGGCTGCAGGGCGGGGCCCGGCAGAAGTCCGCCTTGGACTCGCAATGGGAGCAGCGCTCCACCGCGTTCGTCAAGAAGCTCGACCACTCCGTCGGCCAGATCGTGGACCGGATCGAAGCCCTGCGCGCCGACTGGATGCAGACGCTGACCGAAGTCCCCGAGGCCGCGGCGGGCGGCCCGGCGGACGTGGTCTCCATCCTGAAGCGCCTGCCCCGCCAGCCGCTCGAGGCGGAGGTCTTCCGGGTCTGGCCCGAGGCCCTGCGCCACACCGGCCCGCTCAAAGTCTGCGGCTCGTTCAACGACGCCTTCCTGACCCTCCTCTGCGGGCTCACGGCCCCGGCCCCGGAGCCCCGCCTGCGCCCGGGCCAAGAAGTCGTCATGACCGCCGCCAACTTGCACATCGCGGGCTATCTGCCCGCCTTCGGCATGGTGCCGGTCTTCGTGGACCTCGACCCCGCGGCCTTCAACCTGGGGCTGCCCCAGCTGGAGAAGGCCCTGTCTCCGGCGACCCGGGCCGTCCTGGCCACCGGCTTGGCCGGGAGCGTCCCGGACCTGGAGCGCCTGCGCGCCTTCTGCGACGAGCGCAAGCTCCTCCTCATCGAGTGCGCGCCGCACCACCTGGGCTCCCGCTTCGGGTCCCGCATGGTGGGGACCTGGGGGGACGCGGCCTGCGTGGCCGCGGGCGGACAGGCTGACTCTCCGGAGACCTGGGCCCTGGCTCTGGCCCGGCCGGAGCTGGGCGACATCTTCGCCCGGAAGGCCCCGCGGCCGGAGAGCCTGCCCCTCATCCTGCAGCATCCCGCGCCCCTGACCAAGCTGGGGCTGTCCTTGGCACGCGAGGCCAGCCGGCATCTCGGCGCCGCGGCCAAGCGGCGCAAGGCGGCCGTCGCGCAGCTGCGGGCCTTCTGCTCCTCATATCCCGGCCTTCTGACCCTGCCGGAGCTGCCCGCGCAGTTCAGCGCCGACGCGGAGAGCTTCACCGTCATCGTCAAGGAGGGCGCCCCCTTCTCCGCCGCGGAGCTGGCCACGGCCCTGGCCGCGGCCTCCGGACCCCTGCTGCCCGCCGACGTCCGGATGGGACCGCAGACGAAGCGCGTCTACGGCCTGGAGGCCCGGGCCGTCAGCGACCTGCCCAACACGGGCTTCCTGCTCAGCCGGGGGCTCAACCTCGCCGTGGACGGACTCGACGCGGCGGAGACCTGCGCGGCCCTGGCCCGCTTCATCAGCGCCCAGGGGCCGCGGCGCTAGTCCGGCCTGGCCAGAAGCCGCTGCAGGTGGCGGGTCAGCACGCCGGAGAGCCGCTGGGCCACGTCCGGATGGTCCGCGCTGACGTCCCGGACCTCCTCGGGGTCGGCCGCCAGGTCGTAGAGGGTGGTCTGGCCGCCCGGCTCCTCGGAGACCAGCTTCCAGCGCGAGTCCCTGACGTAGTGCTTGATCTCGCCGGAGTCGTTCCAGGTGGCGGTGGCCGCCCCGAACACCGGACGCTCCGGGGCGTCCTCCCGGCCGCGCATCAAGGTCAGGAGGCTGCGCCCTTCGAACGGCGCGGGCTTGGGCAGCCCCGCCAGCTCCAGCAAGGTCGGGGCCACGTCCACCAGCTCCACCAGGGAGCCCACGCGGCGCGGCGCCAGACCCGGCGCCCAAACGGCCAGGACCACGTGGAAGATCCCGTCGTGGGTGGACATGTGGTTGCTGTGGCTGAACTTGCCGCCCTCTCCGAAGAGCGTGCCGTGGTCGGACAGCAGGACCACCACGGTGTCCTCCATGACCCCCAGGCGCTGCAGCTCCGCGAAGAACCGACCCAGGCTGGCGTCCAGATGCGCGACCCGGTCGTCGTAGATCGAAGCCATGTGGCGGCCGGTGCGGGGATCCTTGGCCGCGGCCGCGATCTCCTTCTTGAGCCATTCCGAGGGCTCGGGCTTGTTGGTGGCGTAGGGTTCGCCGTTGAAGGCCCGGAAGAAGTAGAAGGTGCCCATGAAGCGCTCGGTCCGCTCATGGTCGCCCGGGTCCCAGCGGTCCCGCTCCGGTTCGGGGAGCTCGAGCACGTCGAAGGGCGGATGCACGTCCTGGGGTTGCAGGAACAGGAAGAAAGGCTTGGCGCGGTCCTTCTGGATCCACTTCAGGGCCACCGGGATGTAGGCGTCCAGCTGCCGGGGCAGGTCGCCGCTGAGGTAGGTGTCGAAGCCCTTGCCGAAGCCGTACTGCAGAGCCAGGTTCGGTCCGCCGGTGAAGCCGGCCGTGCGATAGCCGGCCTGCTGGAAGACCTCGGTCAGCATGGTCTCGGAATCCCTGATGGCCGTTCTCTTGTTGACGGCACCGTGCTGCTCCGGGTAGCGCGAGGTGAACAGGCTCGCAAAGCCCGACAGGGTGTAGGAGCCTTGCGAGAAGGCCCGGTCGAACACCACGCCCCGGGCGGCGAGGCGGTCGATGTTGGGGCTGGTCGGATACTTGTAGCCGTGCAGGCCCAGATGGTCGGCGCGCAGGGTGTCGGCGGCGATGATGAGGACGTTGCGGGGCCGGACCGCGGGCGCGGCGGCCGCCCAGAGATGCTGCGCCAGCGTCAAGGAGACGGCCCAAGCGGTCAAGGACATGTCGCGACCTCCACCACGGCTTCTGCGGCCCTGGGGGGGCCGCCGGCGGGCTCGACCCCCAGCCTGGCCTCGACGACGCTCACCCTGTTGCCGCGGCCCCGGGGCAGCTCGGCGAAGCGCACCCGCCAGGGCCGGAGCCGGGCGCGCTCCAGGACGGCGTCCGCGGCGTTGCACCTCTGCCCCCAGAGCGGGATGCCGGCCCGGAACAGCTCCCGCACGCGGAAGCCGCAGCTCCGGAGCGCGGCCAAGGTACGCCGGGAAGCGGCCCAGTCCACCAGGTGCAGATGCAGCCGGCCTCCCGGGGCCAGGCTGAGCCGCGCGGCCTTCACGAGCGCTACCGACAGCTCGACGCCGTCCCGGCCGCCGCTGAGGTAGCGCGCCACCAGCGGAGTCCGGAGCATGGCCGGCTCGCTCATGAGGCGGCTGTCCTCGGGAGTGCTGGGCAAAGTCGAGACGATGAGGTCGGGCCGGCAGGGCAGCCGGGGCAGGCGCTCCGCGAAGGAGCCCAGCAGGAACCGGCAGCGGCCGGCCACCCCGTTGAGCCGCGCGTTGCGCCGGGCGGCCCGGACCGCATCGGCGCTCACGTCGATGCCGAAGACTTGGCGCGCCCCGAGCTTGGCGCAGAGGATGGCGTGCAGGCCCGCGCCC
>JAQUNT010000058.1 GCA_028717525.1 Elusimicrobiota bacterium | reverse complement strand
ACCGGACGAGACCAAGGCCCTCGACGGGGTGAGCCTGCGCATGGCCGACGCGGAGCATCTCGTGGTCCTGGGCACCAACGGCTCGGGCAAATCCACCTTGCTCAACGCCTTGGCCGGGACCTTCCCCTTGGACGAAGGCCGCGTGGTCCTGGACGGCCGGGACCTCTCCTCCTGGCCCGAGCACCACAGGGCGCGGCTCATGGGCCGGGTGTTCCAGAACCCGTTCACCGGGACGGCCCCGGGCATGTCCGTGGCCGAGAACCTGGCCTTGGCCTCGCGCCGCGGCCTGCCGCGGGGCCTGGACCGGGCCGTGTCGCGCGGGGCGCTGAAGGAGTTCAGGGAAAGGGTCAAGTCCCTGAAGATGGGCCTGGAAGACCGGCTGGACAGCCCGGTCGGCGCGCTCTCCGGAGGCCAGCGCCAAGCCTTGACCCTGCTCATGGCGACTTGGCGCAAGCCCAGCCTGCTTTTGCTCGACGAGCATACCGCGGCCTTGGACCCCAAGACGGCCCAGCTCGTGATAGGCCTGACCGAGAGGCTCATCCGCGACGGGGGGCTGACCGCTTTGATGGTGACCCACTCCCTGGCGCAAGCGGTCAGCCTCGGCGACCGGCTCATCATGATGCACCGGGGCCGGGTGGTCTATGACCTGAGCCGCGAGGAGAAGCGGCGCCTGCAGGCCGACGAGCTCTGGGCGCTCTTCAACGAGGTGCGCCGCAAGGAGCAGATGGACCCTGCCGTGGGCGAACTGCTCAGCCGGCAGTACGTCTGAATGCCAGTGGAGAGCTAGACGCGCAGGGCCTTGAGGGTGAGCAGCCAGCGGCTCTCGCGCTCCAGGTCCACCGGAGACTCGTAGCCCATTTCCCGCTGGGGCTGGTTCTCCAGGATGAAGCGCAGTCCGCGGCTGCGGCCGGCCTCGGGCCAGAACCCGGCCAGCCTCCGGGCCAGCAGGCGGAAATTGCTCAGGCTGTCGAAGGTCTTCTTATCCTTCAGGCAGGAGTAGTCGAAGTCGTCCGAGACCACGCGCAGGCGCCGGTCCGGCTCGACGAAGACGAGGTCCAGGAGGCCCCGCAGCTCGGTGCTGGCCACGACCTTCCCCTCCTCCTTCCTCATGCTCGCGGTCCTGATGGGCAGGCCCGAAGCCATGATCAGGCCCACCTGCAGGGCCTTCTGCGCCAGGCCGATGTCCTTCTGGACCTTGATGGTCTGGGTCACCGTGCGCTTGATGATCGCGGCGCACAAGAGAACCGGAGCGGCGGCGGGCAGGGCCTCTCCCGAGTCGGAGAAGAAGACCCGCTGGTCCAGGTCCGCCTTGGCCGCGGCCTGCGCCGCGGGCAGTTCCTCCAGCAGGTTCTGAGGCAAGGCCAGAGCCTCCAGCCCGGCCGCGGTCAAGGCCGCGGCCAAGTCCTTGGCCGCGGCTTCTTCGCGGTCCTGTTCCAGGATGCCCCAGCAGGAGCGCGCGGAGGCCATCGCGTCCAAGGTCGGACAGCCGCGGCGGCGCGCCAGGATTTCGGCCAAGGCCGGGAAAGCAAGCTGTTCCGGCTTGCGCAAGAGGACCGCGTATCGGATCTCCTGTTCAGCCATGGGAAAGGCCGCTCCTGCCACAATCATACTATACCGGACGGCTTTGACAACGCCTCGACTTGGCGAACCCCTCCCGGATGTCGCATAATGCTGGCATGCAAACCCCGAAAAGGCCCAAGATCATGCTCCGCTACAAGAACCTCGGCGGCAAGTCAAAGGTTCTCCGCTACCACATCGCGAAGGACGCCATGACGGTCCGATTCGCCGACCAGTCCGTCTTCATCTACAACAACCAGACCTGCTCCCCCGAGAACATCAGCAAGATGAAGCAGCTGGCCGTGGCCGGCAAAGGATTGGGAACCTTCATAGAAGCCAACCTGAAGGACCGCTTCGCCCGCAAGGTCAGATAGCCAGACCCTGAGGTCCCCGCTCTACCTGGCGTTCAACGTCTGCCTCGCCGCGCTCGCCGGCGCAGGCGTCTACCGCCTCATCGAGCGCGATACCGCCGCCCAAGCCGCCCAGCGCGAGGCCCTCGAGCGCGGCCTCGACGCGCTCATCGCCTCCTGGGACGAAGCCGACACCCCGGCCGCGGACCGCGTCCTGCGCATCTTCGTCACCGGCGAGCCCGATGCCGGATGGTTCGATCCACCCGACCGCCGGCCCCCCTGGTGGCCGCTCACCTCCGTGCTCAGGCGCGCCAGCCTCAAGGCCAAGCACGAAAAGAAGCTCGACGACCTCTTCGGCAAGGACCGCCTCGTCTGCGACTGGCACGAGCAGGGCCTCGCCTGGCCCGCTGAGGGCCGCAAACGCCGGAAAGCCCTGGCCATGGCCCTCGCCAAGGCCCGCCAGGCCCGGGCCCGCATCATGCTCGTGGCCGACGGCCGCCAGGCCGCGGCCGCCTGGGCCGCCGTCCTCGAGGCGGGCGCGGACGCCCCGCAGGAGCCCGTGGCGGAGAAGTTCATCGCCTCCGGAGTCGCGGCCCCCGGCCCGGCGCACACCGCCTTGGTCAAGGAGCGCCTCATCATCTGGCGCACCGAAGGCAGCATGATAGAGCCCGCGGGCAACCAGCTGGAGTTCATCGACGCGCGCGGCCGCACAGCGCTGCAGCCGCTCAGAGGCGACGCGGTCAGACAGGCCGGAGCCATCGCCCTGCTGCACGACCTCATCGCGTCGAACGACACCCTCGCCGGAGCCTTGGTCGGAGTGGGACAGCTGCCCGGATCTTTCCAGCTTGCGCGGCCCGCGCCGGCCCCGCAGCCCTCCGAGACCTTCGCCGTGCCGCGCGCCACCGAGCCCGCTCGCGCAACCCTCCCAAATTGAATAGAATCCCCCCATGCCCATCGAACAGACCCTCATCCTCATCAAGCCGGACGGCCTCCACCGCAGGCTCACCGGCCTCACCATCGACCGCCTCGATGCGGCCGGCCTGACGATGGTCGCGGCCAAGATGGTCAGCGTCTCCAAGGAATTGGCCGAGACGCACTACGCCGAGCACCTCGGCAAGCCCTTCTACCCCAACCTCATCAAGTACATCCGCGGCGTGTTCCACGGCCTCCCCGACCACCGAGTCCTGGCCATGGTCTACCGCGGCGAAAGCTGCATCGCCAAGGTCCGCGAGGTCGCGGGCGCCACCAACCCCGAGGCCGCGGCTCCCGGGACCATCCGCGGCTCCTTCGGCCGGGTCACCACCGCCGGGCAGTTCGAGAACGTCCTGCACGCCTCGGCCAACCCGACGGACGCCGAGCGCGAGATCGCTCTTTGGTTCAAGAAGGAAGAGATCCTCCCATGAAGACCCTGCTGGCGGCCCTCCTCTGCGCCGCGAGCGCGGCGCAGGCCGCTGCCCCGGCCAAGCCCGTCAAGCCTTTGGTTTTTCCCGGCCTGCTCGTAGACATCACCACCAAGGACGGCTGGAAGCTCAAGGCCAAGTACAACCCGGCCCAGGAAGGACGCATGAGCTTCCTGCTCCTGCACGGCACCGGCGGGCGCAAGGAAGACTGGTACCGGCTCGGACGGCCCCTGCTCAAGCGCGGCTACGGCTACCTCGCCGTGGACCTGCGCGGCCACGGAGACAGCCGCACCGCCCCGGACGGCAAGCCCGCCGGCTGGCGCAAGTTCATCGTGGACAAGGACTACAACGGCATCAAGAAGTACAACGAGTACCTCAACATGACGGCCGACGTGGAGGCCGGCATCGCCTATCTCATCAGCCAGGGGGCGCCCGAGGAGAAGATCGGGCTCATCGGCGCGGACGTGGGCGGGAACCTCGCCATCCGCTACGCGGCCCTGCATCCCAAGGTCCCGATGGCGGCCATGCTCTCGCCGCGCGTGCAGTACCAGAGCGTCACGGCGGTCAACGCCATCCGCGCCTACAAGGGCCGGCCCCTGCTCATGATGTACTCCGAGGCGGACAAGAACACGGCCAGCGGCATCCCCATCCTCCAGTCCTTCGCCAAGATGTCCGTGGGCGAGCGCCTCCTGACCATGGTCCTGGCCCCCGACGAGCACGGCACCAAGATGCTGCGCGCAGCCGCCATCGGCCAGCTCTTCGACTGGATCGCCAACCCCGTCAAGCCCGAGGTGGCGGTCTCCTCCGAGGCCGCGGCCGGAGCGCAGGTCTCGACCGACACCTTCGAGGAGGACGAGGGCGCCGAGCCCCTCCCGCCCCCCCAGGACGCGCCGCCGCCCGCGCAGTGATATGGCGCCCTTCTCCCCCCGAGTCTACGCCCGTCTGCCCACCGAGCGGCCCAACCCCCGCACCCGGCACATAGACCGCCGCAGCGCCTTGGGCATCGCGCAGGCCATCAACAGAGAAGACGCCTTGGTGGCCGCCGCGGTCAGCCGCCAGAGCCGGGCCATCGCCGCGGGCATGAAGATGCTGGCCCGCTGCCTGAGCCGCCGGGGGACCGTGGTCTTCATCGGCGCCGGGACCAGCGGCCGCCTGGCCGTGCTCGAAGCCGCGGAATGCCCCCCCACCTACGGCACCACTCCCCGCGAGATCCGGGCCGTGATGGCCGGCGGCCGGAGCTCCGTGTTCCGCTCCAAGGAAGGGGCCGAGGACGATCCCCGGGCTGGGGCCCAGGCCGTGTCCAGGCTGGGCCGGGACGATGCCGTAGTCGGCATAGCGGCCTCGGGCGTCACCCCCTTCGTGCGCGCCGCTTTGCGGGCCGCGCGGCGCCAGGGCTGCGCCACCGTCCTGGTCACCTCCAACGGCAGGCCGCCGGGCAACCCTGCGGAGCTCACCATCGCGCCCGACGTGGGCCCGGAGGTGGTGGCGGGCTCCACGCGCATGAAGTCCGGGACCGCGGCCAAGCTCGTCCTCAACACTCTGACCACAGGGACCATGATCCTGCTCGGCAAGGTCTACGACCGCTGGATGGTCGACCTCCGGCCCACCTCCCACAAGCTCAAGCTGCGCGGCGAACGCATCATCGCGGAGCTGGGCCGCACCTCCCCGGCCAAGGCCAGGGCCCTGTTCCGGGCCTCGGGCTGGAGCGTCAAGACCGCGGTGGTCATGGCGCGCGAGGACCTCTCCGCGGCGCAAGCCCGCAAGCTCTTGGCTTGCTGCGGCGGCTCCTTGCGCAAGGCCCTGGAGCCCTAGATGTTCGGCCGAGTCCAGGTCGAGACCGTGGGCAGCATCGTGCTCAAGGACAATCCCTTGGGAGACCCCCGGGTCAGGCAGGTCCCGGTCTACCTGCCGCCCTCCTACGGCAAGACCGGGCGCAGCTTCCCGGTCATCTACTGCCTGGCCAGCTTCGGCAGCACGGGCCGCAGCTTCCTCAACTTCCATCCCTGGCGCGAGAGCCTGCCCGAGCGCTTCGACCGGCTCATCAACGAGGGCCGGGCCGCGGAATGCGTGCTCATCATGCCCGACTGCTTCACCAGCTTCGGCGGCAGCCAGTACCTCGATTCCTCGGCCACGGGCCGCTACGAGACCCACATCGTCTCGGAGCTCATCGGCTTCTTCGAAGACAAGATGACCATCAGCTCCCGGCCCGCGGGCCGGGCCGTGGCCGGCAAGTCCTCGGGCGGCTACGGGGCCTTGATGCTCGCCATGCGGCACCCGGACGTGTTCGGCCACGCGGTCTGCCATTCCGGGGACATGTTCTTCGAGGCCTGCTACGGGCCGGACATCTTTAAGGCCGTGGCCGCCTTGGGCCGCTACGGCGGGTCCCTGGAGCGCTTCCTCGCGGAGTTCCGCGCCAGCCGGGACAAGGAGGCTTTCGACCACGCCTTGGTCAACATGGCGGCCATGTCCGCCTGCTACTCGCCCAACCCCAAGAGCCGGACCGGATTCGACCTGCCCTGCGACCCCCGCACCGGCGAGCTCATACCGGAGGTCTGGCGGCGCTGGAAGGCCCTCGACCCGGTGGCCATCGCTCCCCGGCATCGGGCCGCGCTCAAGAAGCTCAAGACCCTGTTCTTCGACGCGGGGAACCGCGACGAGTTCCACCTCCAGCTGGGAGCGCGCAAGCTCTCGGCCTTGCTCAAGGGCCTGGCTGTCAAGCATACCTATGAAGAGCACGGCCTCGGGCACTTCGACCTGAACGAGCGCTGGGAGCGCTCCCTGGCCCTGCTGTCCAAGCGCCTGAAGGCCTAGAACTTGATGTTGGGCCGCAGGAGGAACTGCTCCTCGGCCGGGCCGTGCATGACCGCCAGGCCCCCGCGGTAGTTCCCCGCGGCGCGGTAGAGATAGCCGGCGCCCACGCTCAGCGCCATCTTGCTCTTGCCCAGCGGCCAGTTCTTCTCGGCCATGAGGAAGTGCATGACCGGGTGGAGGTCGTGGTGGTCGAAGTCCACGCGGTACTCCAGGGCTGTGGAGAGCAGCCAGGACCAGGGCCCGGGCTTGAAGTCGGTCCGGTCGCGGCGCAGGCCCACGTAGTAGGTGTCCAGGATCTCGCGGTTGCCGTGGCGCTTGGTCCCGAAGCGGAAGCTCCACTTCATGCGCCGGTTCTCCGTGCTCTGGTCGCCCTTGACCTTGGCCTCGGCCTCCACCCAGTAGTCCGGGATGAGCTGGTTGAGCAGGATGTGGTAGTCGCCCACGCTGGCCAGATAGCCCACGTAGCCGCGCTTGCGGTGCCCGAGGGTCTTGCGCCCCTCCGAGTAGTCTATGACCTTGCCCAGGAACAAGGTCAGGGCCCAGGGCTCGTCGAAGCCCGCAGTCAGGGACTTGACCAGGTTGGTGCTGGGCGCCAGCTGGGTGTCGTCGTAGAAGGAGCGCGCGTGCTTGCGGATGAGCACGCCCGCGCAGGGCAAGGGGTTGACGCTGGCCTCCAGCACCAGGAAGCGCGGCACCAAGGCGCGCGCGAGCATGTCCCGGTAGGTCAGGAGTTCGCCTTTCTCCACATCCTTCTCGTCCGCGCCGGCCACGAAAGGCAAGGTCACGGAGAGCGGCGTGTAGTAGGCGTCGAGCTCCAGGTCCACGCTGGGCTTGCCCAGGGCCGCGGCCGGCGCCGCGGCTGCGAGCAGGAGCCCGGCCAAAAGCAGCCTCTCCATAGCCGCTTATCATAGCAACATTCCGGACGCCGGGCATTTGAGCCCAGTTCAGCCTAGGCCGATAGAGGCGCCAGTCCTGGGCCCCCAGGCCCCTGTGGAAAAGCGCGGCGCCGCTTACACTATCCCCCGATGCTCCACATAAGGCGTCTGGCCGCGGCTTTGATCCTCCTGCCTTTGGCGGCAGGCGTCGCCCATCCCCAGGCCTTGGACCAACTGCGGGGCATGCTTCCCGGCACGGATCTTCCTGAGGTCGCCTCTGTGGCGGCAGCCCCGGCAGGTGCCCCCGCTCTCGCCATGGCCCCGTCCGTGCGGAGCCAGGGGCATACGCAGACCGAGCGCCAGCCGCAGGCCCGCGTCAGGCTCTCCGAGATCCGGGACCAGTACTGGAAGAGGACGGACGGCATCGGCTCAGGCGCGGAGCGGATCTACCTGAGCGCGCATTTCGACCTGCAGGGGGAGGCTTACGTGTCCGTCCTCGGAGCGGGCTGGGAGTCCCCGTATCTCTACAAGCTGGAGCGCGGCATGGACGGCTATTGGGTGCATCACGGCGCGCGCTACCGCATCCAGCTGGACGTCAGCATCTGGCGCAGCCGCACGAACAACATCATCGAGGTCTACCGGGAAGGCGTCAACGCGCCCGTCTACTCCAGCCGGATCGTGGACCTCCTGGCCAAGGCCTTCGCGACCGGGCAGCCGGTGCGTCTCGGAGGCAAGGACTACCGGCTCTTCTACTCCTGCAGCGTGGACGCCTCCCAGAGTCCGGCCGAGCCCGACCGCGGACGGCCGGCTGTGCTTCTGGCCGAGGACGTGGGCGAACGCGGCGAGCACGAGTTCAACAACTACATCTTCCCGGCGTCAGGTATCTCCCGGATGTCCGTATCCCGCTACGCCCTATCCAACGGACAGACCATCGGCATGAAGCTCTCTCCGGACGGAGAGACCCTCCAGGTCTACGACCTGCCGGACTAGACCCCGGGAGGCGGGACGCTCACCGCGCGTCCCAGTAGAGGCGGAACCCGACTCCGCCGTCCACGCGCGTGCGCGCCGTGTTGGTGAGGCGGAAGGTCGGGCCCAGCTCGAAGAAGAACTCCGCCGACCGCTTGAGCCTGGGCCAGTAGCTAAGCCCGACCATGGCGCGGATGCCGACATCCGTGTCCGTCTGCAGCTCCACGCGCGGGCCCGCGGCCAAAGTCAAGGCCAGGGGGCCGATCTTGGGCTGGGGCAGGACCTGCCAGCCGTGCCAGACGTAGTCCGCGTGGAAGGTCGCGTCGTCGCTCTTGCCCGCGCCCAGGTCCACGGCGTCGCGCTCCGACAGGAAGTACTTGGCAGTAGCGGCCATGGGATAGCCGATGAGCGGCCCCGCGCCCAGCCGCCCCTTCTGCGCCGCCGCGGCCGGAGAGCAACAGAGCCCCGCCAGCAGGACAGCCAGCCCGGCGCGCCGCATCATGGCTCAATGATACCACACGGGCCGATGAACTTCCTACAATCTGGGGGCCATGGCCGACACGCTCCGCCAGCCCGAGCCCGTGCGCCTGAGCTTTGGCCGCGGCGCCAAGGGCAGCGGGGTCACCCGCGTGGAGCGCTTGGTCATGCACCCCACGATCAAGGACCAGCTCTTGGCGCAACTCAAAAAGCGCCTGGGCTGCGGCGGCGCGGTCAAGGATGGGGTCCTGGAGTTCCAGGGCGACCACCGCGCCAAGCTGGAGCAGGAACTGTTGGCCCTGGGCTACAAGGTCAAGAGGCTTTGAATAGGGGGACACAAGACTCATTCCCGGGAATTAAGTCTTGTGTCCCCGGATTCGGAAGGAGGCTGGCATGAAGATCCTGATGCTGATGCTGCTGGCGGCGTGCGGCGCCGGCGCCGACGAGGGCATGTGGACCTTGGACAACCTCCCGCTCAAGCAGCTGCAGGAACGCTACGCTTTCATCCCGTCCCCGGGCTGGGTCGACCGGGCGCGGCTGGCCTCGGTGCGCTTCAATGACGGAGGCTCCGGCGCCTTCGTCTCCCCCAGGGGCCTGGTCATCACCAACCACCACGTGGCCTTGGGGCAGCTCCAGAAGATGTCCTCCGAGAAGAAGGACTACGTGAAGGAGGGCTTCTTCGCG
>JAQUNT010000057.1 GCA_028717525.1 Elusimicrobiota bacterium | reverse complement strand
GGGGCCGGGGCCGCGGCCCATGGCGCGCCGCGGCCCCGCCTCAGGGCCGCGGTGAGGCCGGCGCCGCCCAGGACGGCCCAGCCCGCGCAGGCCAAGTAGGTATAGCGGTCCGCCGCGATCTGCTTGCCGAAAGGCACGAAGCCCAGCACCGGCAGGAGGATGGCCGCGTAGGCGCACCAGACGGCCAGGCCGGCGGGGAAGCGCTTGCGAGCCAGGAACAGGGTTAGAGAGACCAGGATGACGACCGCGCCGCTGAGAAGGAAAGGCGCGGCCCAGGGGTCGAAGGGATGCGGGATCTCGTAGAGCGCGGTCAGGCTGAGGGGGACCAGGCTCTTCCATAGATAGAAGGCCAGGCCGTAGACGGGCTGGGCCAGGAGCATGGCCAGGTCGTAGTGCGCCAGGGAGCGCACCGCGCCGAACCGGGCCTGGGTGTGGTAGGCCAGGATCGAGGCGGCCAGGGCCGCGGCCAGATACGGCGCTTTCTCCAGCCAGAGCGGCCAAGCCTGGCGGGATAGCCACTGCGCAGGCTGCGCCGGCATGCGGCGCAGGGGATAGACGTCCAGGATCAGCAGGACCAAAGGCATGGTCATGGCCATGGGCTTGGCCAGGAGGGACAAGGCACAGCAGGCCACGGACGCGGCCAACCGACGGCGCAGGTAGAGGAGGACGCTGGCCAGATAGAACAGGCCGGAGAGCACGTCCTTGCGCTCTATGGCCCAGGCCACGGATTCCACCCTCAGGGGGTGGATCCCGAAGAGCAGGGCCGCGAATCCCGCCCCCCAAAGGATACGCTCGTCTCCCGGCTGCTTCGGATCGGTCCGGGCTGCGCGCAGCAGGCGCAGGGCCAGGAAGTAGACGAGCAGGACGTTGAGGACATGGAGCAGGATGTTGGTGAGGTGATAGCCCTTGGGGTCGAGCCCCCAGAAACGGTAGTCCACGGCCAGGCTGAGCCAGGACAGGGGCATGTAGGGCCCGCCCAGGCCCGTGGTGAACATCCACTTGAGCTCGGCCGCTCCCAGCCCGCGGATGTGTGGGTTCTCCGCGATGTGGGGCTTGTCGTCGTAGTCCACGAAGCCGTTGCGCAGGGCCGGGGAGAAGACCACGGCCGCGGCCAGGCAGGCGGCCAGCGGGATGATCCAGCGCAGGGGGGAGGGCCGCCGCGGGATGGTCCGCTTCATCCAGGAAGATTAAGGCAAATGAGGCGGGGCTGTCAAGCCGCGCACGCCGTGCCCTCGACCTGCGCGGCCAGGCGCCGGAAGGCCGCGTGCGCGTGGGGCATCAGGGGCTGGGCTTCGGGGATGAGGGCGCGGTCGGCGTCTACGTGCGTGGCGTCGTCCACCAGGATCAGGCTGTGCCGGCCGCCGGCCGCGGCCAGCTCGTGGTAGGCCTGGGCATGGTCGGCGGGGGGCAGGAGGAAGTCGCGCTTCCCGGAGAGGGAGACCAAGGGCTTGCCGAGGCGCCCGGTGTTGGAGACCTCGGCTATGGCGGCGTGGACGCCGGCCGGCCTCTTTGAGAGGTCGTAGTCCGCCAGGGGGCCTTCGTAGGCGGGGTCCAGGTCGGCGATGAAGACCGCCAAGGAGGCCTCCCAGTACAGGGCGCGATAGATGGAGAGAGCCTTCTCCCAGGCCGGCTCCACGGCCAGGCCGTCGCGAAGCATCTTGGGCAGGCTGATGAGCAGGCTGCGCTCCGGCCGCCAGAGCACCCCCGAGACATCCACCCCGCCGTGGACCAGGTCCGGGGACTGCTCCAGCAGCCGGCGCACGAGGTAGCCGCCGTTGGATACTCCCACGGCGTAGACGCGCTGCGGCGCGCGGCCGTAGTGCCGGGAGCACTCCTGCGCGGCCGCGGCGGCCAGCTCCTGGAAGCGGCGCAGCCAATGGCGGATGCTGGTGCTGCCGTCCATGGGCAGGAAGAAGGTGTCTCCGTCCACCGTGGCGTGCACGCCCTTGTCCATGCAGGCGAAGGCATAGCCTTCGTTGAGCAGGAAATCGGACCAGTAGAGGTCGTAGCCGTGCTCATCCGTGAAGCCTGGCGAAGCCGAGATCACGAGCCCGCCGTGCCAGTGCTTGGGCATGCGCAGCAGGTACCGGGCCGCGTGCTCGGGGGGCAAAGACCCGGTCACGAGCGTGCCGGGCAGGGGGCCGGGCAAAGGCGTCCAGAACTCGCGCGGCGGCGCCACCATGAGCGCGTCCAGGGCCAGGCCGTTGGAGCCGCGGGCCGAATAGGTGCTCAGGTCCGCCAGGGCGTGCTCCTCGCGGCGGGGCTTGGCGGCCGGGCCGGCGCGCAGGCCCAGGGCTCGGAAGGGGTTCATGGCGGCTTCGGCCTAGTGGTAGAGGTCGCGGTCGAGCTGCTGCGGCTCGCGCAGGGGGTAGTAGTGGTCGCTGTCCACTACCTTGAGGTGGAACATGCCGCTCTGGTCGCGGAACTCGCGGCCCGGCTTGGGCGCGTTCTTCGGCACCTTGAAGCCGAAGAGCTCGAAGGCGAGCTTGGCGCTCACCCAGGGGATGAGCTGGTCCTTGGCCGCGTGGATGATCTCCAGGCGGATGCCGTAGTCGCGGATGCGCTGCACGTCCTCCTTGGTGAAGTCGAGCAAGGACGTGGCGTTGGCCCGGCGCAGGAAGGCCTCCTGCCAGCCCGGGGTGGCCGCGTTCTCCTCCACGATCCGGAGGATGTTCCTCCGGACGTGGTCGATCTGCGCCGACCAGGGGTCGGCGAGCTGCTTGCGCAGCTCGTCCACCGCGCCCTTGGAGGCCAGGCTCAGGAGCATGTCGCGCTGCATCTTGAGGTAGAAGATCTGGGGCAGGAGCGCGGGGGTCAGCAGGGGGTTGGCCTTGATGGAGGCGGTGAGCAGGGCGGAGTAGGAGTCCATGAGGTCGAGCTGCTGCACGATGGCGCGGATGATCTTGGCCATCTGCGCGTACTGCGCGCCGGCCGCGGTCTCGCTGTCGCCGTAATGCGTGGTGGTGTTGATGAGCGTGACCCGGCCGCCCTTGAGCAGGCGCATGGCCTGCGCCACCTCGAGGTCCTGGTGCAGCTGGATCATGCGCTGGAACACGAGGACGCCGTAGGAGTGCAAGGTCAGGCTCACGGACTGGGAGCCGGAGCGCTCGGCCGCGAGCACGATCATGCGCGCCATATCGCGCGCGTCGGCCTCGTAGACCTCGCGGGTGGGCTCGAACTGGGTGGGTTGGTGTCCGCGCAGCCACATGAAGTACTGGTCGGATCCGGCCTGGCCTTCGGTCTCGAAGAAGGAGTCGTAGCTCTCGGCCAAGGCTAGGCCGCCCACGAAGACCATGGGAGGCTGGGACTTGGAGCCTCCCCGGTACTTATAGGAAATGGGGCTGGCGTCCGCGGCGCTGCGGAAGCTGGCCAAGGACCAGCCGTCCTCGGAGGTCCGGCCGTAGCGCACGCGCGGGGCCGGCGCCGGGCCTTCGTCCTCGGCCGCGACCGGCAATGAGGAGCGCGGGGCGCCGCCGTCGAAGAGGCGCACGGACTCGGTCTGAATCTGGGCCGGGGCGGCCTGGGGCGCGGTCATGGCCTGCACGGAAAGGGCCGCGGCGGGGGAGAGGGAGGGGACGATGGTCTGGGGAGCCTGCGCGGCCATGGGAGCCGGGGCAGCCAGAGCCGGGGCGGCCAGAGTCGGGGCCAGGGAGGGCGCGGCGCCCAGCTGCATGCCATTGGTCAGGCCGGCGCGGCTCTGGACCAGGGGCGCCAGGCGCACGGCCGGCGCCGCGGATGTGCGCGCCTGGACCAAGGACATGGCCGCTGGGGCCTGGGAAGCGAGCGCCAAGCAGAGCGGGAGGGCCAGCGCGGAAGTCATTGCCAGATGATACGAACAGAAGGGCTTTACCGGATGGGCCTATGAGGGCGGGCGAGGTCCGGATTGTTTCCTAGGCCGATCTGGGACTAAAGACCTATCTCTCGACGGAGAAAACAGGCCTTAATGAATGAACGCTCGTTCGCTGAAGCGTCACTTCTTGCAGACCGCTTCTATGGCCTCGATGATGGGCGAATAGCCGGTGCAGCGGCAGAGGTTGCCCGCGAGGGCTTCCTGGATCTCGGCGCGGCGCGGGTGCGGGTTGTTCTGCAGCAGCTCCGTGGCGGAGAGCACCATCCCCGGCGCGCAGAAGCCGCACTGGAAGGAACTGCGCTCCACGAAGGACTTCTGCAGCTTGGTGGGGCCGTTCTGGGAGATGCCTTCCAAGGTCATGACCTCGCCGCCGTCCGCTTCCACGGCCAGGACCAGGCAGGAGCGCACCGTGCGGCCGTTGAGGAAGACCGTGCAGGTGCCGCAGTCGCCGCGGTCGCAGCCGACCTTGGGGCTCTTGACCCCGAGCTTGTCGCGCAGCACGTCGACGAGCACGTCGTTGGGCTCCACGTCCACGCGGCGCTGGATCCCGTTGAGCTTGAGCTGGATGGTGGTCTTGGTCATAGGACGCTCTCTCCGTAGGCCGGGCCTTTGCCTAACAGTCGCGCTTGCGCGACTTTCAGGCCGCGCTCGAGCATGACCTGGCACATGTGCAGGCGGTACTCCTTGCTGGCCCGTACGTCCGTGATGGGGGAGATCTCCTGCGCCACCAAAGTCTTGGCTTTGGCGATGAGGGCGTCGGAGAGCTTCTTGCCGCGCAAAAGCGCCTCGATCTTCCCGGCGCGCTTGGCGACCGGGCCCACGGCGCAGAAGGCCAGCTTCCAGACGTTGCCGGCCTCGGCCAGCACGGCCAGGCCCGCCTGGGCCAGGTCTTCGCCCTGGTAGCGGCCGAGCTTGACGTAGCAGCCGGCCGTCGCTTTCTTGGGCAGGGGCAGTTCGACCGCCGTGACCAGCTCATCCGGCAGCAAGGCGGTGCGTTTGGGCCCGGTGAACCACTCCGAGACGGGGATCTCGCGCTCCTCGACCGTGCCGCGCGTATGCACGCAGGCATCGTAGACCAGCAAGGCCGGGGCCCCGTCGAGTGAAGGCACCGCGGAGCATAGGTTGCCCGCCAAGGTGGCGCGGTTGCGCACGCCGCAGGAGGCCACGGTGCGCGCGGCTTCCCAGAGCACGGGGAACTCATTCTTGACCAAGGCCGATTCGATGAGCTCGGTGAAGGTGACACGGGCTCCGATGGAGAGCGCGTCGTCCTTGACGTCGAGATGCCAGAGCTCCGGGATGCCCTTGACGTCGATGAGCGCCTCGGGCTTCTTCATCCCTTCTTTGAGCCAGACGATGAGGTCGGTGCCCCCGGCCAACAACTGGGCACCGCCCTGGTAGCGGGCCAGAAGGGCCGCGGCCTCGGCGAGGTCCTTGGGCTTGTGGTATTCGAAGTCGATCGCGATGGGCATGCGGTCTCCTTACGGCGCCCAGGCCACGATGCGGCACATGGCGCTCTCCAGCTCGATGCCGCGCAGGGGGAAGCAGCCGACGTAGGCCCGCTTGTTGGAGAGCTTGTCGATCTCGCCGCCCAGGTTCTCGGCGTGCACGATCTTCTTGGGGAAGAGCACCAGGTGCATGACCTGGTAGTAGGTCTTGAGGGGGAACATCTCGTCCCAGGTCTTGCCGTAGTCCTTCTGGATCTTCTCGTCCGCCTCCGTGAAGGACTTGGGATGCCAGTTCCGGATGATGGTGTTCATGGGGTGGTCCGCGCTGCCGCAGTCCACGCCGATCCACTTGAACTTCATCTCCAGGCACCACTTGTGGAAGCTCGGCCCCGGCCCCGGGTGCTTGACGAAGTAGCGCACCTCGTCGGACTGGTTCTGGTCCCAGGCGTAGCGGTGATACCCGGTGTTGATGATGAGGATGTCGCCCTTCCGGATCTCCACCTTGCTCTTGAGCAGGTCCGGCTCGTAGAGGGCGTAGTCCTCCATCTCCTTGGAGATGTCCACCACCGCTCCCGGCCCGACCCACTCGGCCATGGGGACCTGCCCGATGGAGCGGCCGCTGGCGTGGAAGTGGATCTCGCCGTCCATGTGCGTGCCCACGTGGTTGGAGGTGGTGATGACCTGCCCGTTGGCGCCCTGGCCCATATGCGCGCCGGCCAGGCGCTTGAAGTACTGCACCGAGAGCGGGATGTAGCTGGGCCAGGGCGGGGTGTGCACGCTCAGGCGCTGGGTGAGGTCGTACATCTTGACCTTGCCCATGAGTTCGATGAAGTCATTGGTCTTCATTTCTTGCCTCCGAGTTTCCTGGCCAGGCCGGCCAGGGCCTTCTGGAACGGCTCCGGCGGGGCCGAGAGGATGCCCGCGCCCACCTGTCCGATGCCGGGCTCGCGGTGCGCCACGCCCGTGTCGATCACCGGGAATATGCCTTTCTCCACCACCTTGCGCACGTCTATGCCGGTGGGGCTGCCGCGGAAGTCCAGGCCCGGGATCTGGTAGACGCTGTTCTCCGCGACGCTGATCTCGTACATCCGGCGGGTGTGGTCCAAAGCGTCCGAGGCGCTGCCCCCGATGAACTGGACGATGGCCGGGGCGGCTGCAATGGCAAAACCGCCCAGTCCGGCGGTCTCGGTGATGGCGGAGTCGCCGATGTCGGGGTTGGCGTCGGCCTTGGAGAAGCCCGGGAAGTACAGGGCGTCCGGCACCGGGGCCGGGCCGGTGAACCACTCGTTGCCAGTCGCGGAGAGCTGGATGCCGAAGTCCGTGCCGTTGCGGGCCATGACGGTCACTATCGAGCTGTCCTTGACGTCGCGGGCGGCGTCGAGGGAGACCTTGCTGGCGGGCATGGATAGATTGAGAAACGAGTGGTCGTTGCCGTTGAGGAACTCTAAGACTTTGGCCGCGGTCTCCGGGTCCGGGGCGGTGCGCACCACCGCCGGCGCGATGGCCCGGTAGAACAGGGAGGTCGCGGCCCGGTTGCGGGTGTGGACTTCGTCGCCCATGTGCAGGGCTTGGGCGATGATGTTCTTGAGGTCGATCTTGCCGAGCTTGGCCACGGCTTTCTTGAGCGTGGGGTAGAGGGTGGTCTCCATCCACTTAAGCTTGGCGATGACCTCGGGCGCGTAGGCGCCGTAGCGCAGGACCTTGCCCAGGCCCTCGTTGAGGGTGCAGAAGCCGAGGTTGCCGTGCTCTTCGTTCTTGAGCACGTAGACGGGCATGGAGGCGGAGATGATGCCGGCCATGGGGCCGACGGCCGAGTGCTCGTGGCAGGGGGAGAACTTGACCGCGCCCGCGGCGGCCATCTTGGCCGCCTCCTCCGGGCTCTGGGCCAGGCCTTCGTAGACCAAGGCGCCCATGACGGCTCCGCGCATGGGTCCGCACATGCGCTCCCAGGTGATGGGGGGGCCGGCGTGGAGGATGAGGTCCTCCTTCATGCCGGGCACGACGTCGAGGGCTTTCTCCAAGCCGATCAGGAACGGCTTGGCGGCGAGCAACTTGGCCGCGGCCTTGGCGTTGGCCTTGTCTATGGCCTCGGCGCGGGCCTGGACCTTTTTGAGGTCTTTGGGGTCGACCGCGACGGGGGGGCGCCAGTCGACCTGGACCGACGGCGCATGGGCCTGGTCGAGGCTGGTCCTGAAGGATTCGAGGCCTACGTTGACGACCTGGAGCTGACTTTTAAAGAGGTCTTTGATTGCCATGGATATCGTTTCGATTATAACACTTTGGCGTCGTATGGGCCCTGATCAGCGCTTCATGAGGGCGAAGGCGCCCCAGCCGAGGTATTCGCGGGTGTAGGCGGCGTGGCGCTGTGGTTCCGAGGTGAGCTTGGCTCGGACTTCCTTGGCGAACTCGTCGTGGGGGTTGTCTTCGAGCCATCGGCGCATGGTGAGCCATTTGGCGGCCTCGTATCGGTCCCAGCTGTCCTGGTCCGCGAGGACCATCTCCACGACGTCGCAGCCGAGGCTGCTGAAGGATGCGAGGAGCCCTGGCAGGGGGAGGAAGTCGGAGATGGCGCCGGCGAGGCATGCTTTGGCGGCGTCTTGGGTGGGGGGGAGCTGCCGCCAGTAGGGTTCGCCGATGAGGATGATGCCTCCGCTGCGGAGGCTGCGCGTCAGCAGCTCGATGGTGCCGGCGACTCCGCCGCCGATCCACGTGGCGCCGAGGCAGGTTGCGACGTCGACCTTGTGGTCGGAGACGTAGCCGGCGGCATCGGCATGGATGAACTGGACGCGGTCGGCGACGCCGAGCTCTTTGGCGCGAAGGCGAGCTTGCTCGATGAAGGATTGGCAGAGGTCGACGCCGGTGCCGACGATGGCGTGGTCGCGGGCCCAGGTGCAGAGCATCTCGCCGGAGCCGCTGCCGAGGTCGAGGATTCGGGTGTCCTTCTTCATGCGCAGGGCCGAGCCGAGGGTGGCGAGCTTTTCGGGGGTGAAGGGGTCGTGGATGCGGTGGGCGCTTTCGGTGATGCTGAAGATCCGTGGGATGTCCAATGTGGTTCTCCTTGGCCTGGGGCCAGTCAGACTGATGTCAGCGCGCATCGGCGACGCGCAGGTGATGGATTCCTTCGAGGATGAACATGCGCATCAGGACTTGATAAGGAACCCCGCGCCATTCGGCGAGCGTCTTTAGCTCCTTGATCGTTTCTTCCTCTAGCGCGACGCTTGTAGGCAATTTCCTCTTCTTTTTTAGGCGGCGAGCCGCAGCGAGAATCTTCTTCTTCTCGTGCTGGGACGGGGCGCGATATTCACTGAGAGACTTCGCGTAGATATGCTTCATAGAGCTCTCTATCAAACCGGAAGCCGGCTGTCTCCTGCAGCCATAGGGCCAGCCACTCAACGAACTTAAATTTGGCCATTTCTGAGTATAGTGTACAACACTATCATCTGGCACGCCCCGGCAGAACCCGAGGTTAGGGCGACGCATGACGAGCGGCGTAGGCGTCGATTAATGTTCTGATCATCTTCTGGTAGGGGGCATGGTACTTGTGTGCCACCTTCTTAAAGAAGTCGACGCTGGATTTGCTCAAGGAGATGGTCACCTTTACATTCTCTTGTTTGAAGGCCAACTCCTCTGGCGGAGGCAGGAAGTCCTTCACAACGCTAATCTTCCCGAGTGGTTCGTCAGTGTATTTGATTTTGCGCTTCATAAATCGCTCTCCCCTTCCTCCAATATCCTGCTCCGATAATCCGCATCCTGTGCTGTCTGTACGTGAATCGAACGGTCAGGATTCCACCGCCTACTTTGCCGAAACAATAGAATCGCTGCTCCGTTTGGCTATG
>JAQUNT010000056.1 GCA_028717525.1 Elusimicrobiota bacterium | reverse complement strand
CAGGACGCGCGCCGCCTGGGCGCCGACGCTGTGGTCCTCTCCACGGACAAGGCGCAGATGGAGGCCGTGCAGGGGGAGTTCGAGCTGATCTTAGACACCGTGCCCTACGTGCACGACCTCAACCCGTACGTGCCCGCGCTGTCGCTCGGCGGCACGCTGGTTCTGGTAGGCTACCTGGGCGGCCTGGACCCGATGCTCGACACCGTGCCCCTGATCAGGGGCCGCAAGTCCGTGTCCGGGTCGCTCATCGGCGGCATCCCGGAGACCCAGGAGCTGCTGGATTTCTGCGGCAAGCACGGCATCACGTCGGACGTCGAGGTGATCAGGATTCAGGACGTCAACAAGGCCTACGAGCGCATGCTGAAGAGCGACGTGAAATACCGCTTCGTGATCGACATGTCGTCGCTGCAGGCCTGAAGGCGGCTTTCCGCCTAGAGCGGGGCGTCGGCTCCGTGCCGCTAGGCGTCCGTCCGGCTTGGCTGTTTCCGGGCCGGTCCGATATCGAATACTTTCTCAAAGGGACGACGAACCTGAAGCGGGTATTCCAGGCGCGGCACGCTGGAACAAGCTGTCGGGCGGGGTCAAGGCCCTGAGTCGGTCGGAAAGTTCTGGAGGCAGGGATTTGAGTCCGAGTTGGAACGAGGCGTTCATCCATCCGAAGCCTTCCTTGGTGATATAGGAGAACTTGGTCCCCACGTTCCCGTACTCGGCGAAGACCTTATGGGAGGCCTTTTCGACGTCGAGTTTCTCGGGCACCGTGCCGTTGTAGTCTCGGGCATTCTTCGCGATCGCCCATAGCCAACGATAGGTCAAGCGCTGGGCCTCCTGGTGCAGGCCGTAGTTCGCCAAGCCTCTCCAGGCCAAGATTTGGTGGGGAGCCCAGCCGTTAGGATAGTCCCACTGTCTTTCCGGCCGGGTCTGAGACAACTCGCCGCGCGAGTGCCGTGAGCTGGCGGCGAGCCCCCCCAGGAGTTCAAGCTCGGGGAGTGCGTTTTTCGCCACCGACCGTGCTTGCACGTCCGTCGCGATTCCTGCCCACAGGGGATAGAAGGTCGTGGCACTGACGTAGCCGGAGCGGCTGTTGTTCCTGATGTCGTAGTCGAAGAAAAGCCCGCGACCCTCATCCCAAAGCAGGGCGTTGATGCGCTTCCTGCGCAGGCGTGCCCGCTCCCGCCAGACGGCCGCCTGATCCTTCAGGCCGAACTCTTCCTCCAAGACGGCGGCGATGTCGGCCTCCGTCTTATACAGGAGCGAGTTGAGATCGACCGTGAGGAAGTCCGCGGTCCGGTTGTCGAAGCGGTACGTCGTGTCATGACCCGACTCCCGCACGGCCCGGTCATGGACGAAGAACTCGGCCAGCCGTGGCTCGGGATGCTTCCCGGCGAGCAGTCCGTGCAGGACATCAGCGGGCGATACGCCCCGGGCCCGCGCGTAGGGGGTGAGTATCGCGTCATAGTGTCCCGGTTCCACTTCCGGGCACGGGCCGGTCCCGTCATCATGGTACCGGCTGAGGCCATAGGGCGCGACTGCTCTCGGCGCCGCAGTCCACACCGTCTCGTACTCCTGCATCACGGCCGACAGCCCCGCCCGGAGCCAGGCCCGGCTGGCGGCGTCTTTGGGAAGACTTGCGTAGGTCTCGCGCAGCATGGAACTCAGGAAGGGCGGTTGTGAGCGCGTCAGATAATAACTCCGGTTGGCGTTGAGGATCTTGCCATAGTGCCGGATTTGGTAGATGTGATTGTCGACCATCGCCTTGGCCAAGTCAACGCGCCCATCCGACAGCAGGCCCAGAGTTATAAAATAGCTGTCCCAGCCGTACATCTCATTGAACCGACCGCCGGGAACCACGAAGGGGACTCCTCGCGGCATCGGGCCGTCGGTCAGAGCCAGCGTCAATATGCCATGCCTGCCGTCGAGCGAGCGCACGAACCGCGGCGTGACCTGGTGCGGCAGCCGTTCCACCATGATGCGGTACTCCGGATGGGAACGCTGGATGTCCCGGAAGTAGTCGAATGCCCGGGCGTCCGAGTGGGGCACGTAGACATGGCGGCGGTCCGTGCTGACGGTCTTGTCGTCCTGCACGATGCGCTCGATGCCATCGCGGTCTATGGTGCGGGTCAAGGAATCCCAATAGACTTCGCGGATGAGCCGGGACGTGCGGTCGACCGGATTCGCCGAGAGCGCGGCGGACGATATCCGGACCCGCCCTTGGCCCGCTTCCCGAGCCCAGGAAAGCTCCTGGAGGAGTAGGGAGAGGGCATAGGTCCCTTCGACCGGATGGATCGATCCGCTGGAATCCTGCAGGTCGAAACGGCGCGAGCCGCGGTCGTCGACGGTGATCTTCTTGTCGCGGTCCGTGTCCTGCCCGGCCAACAGACGGTCGATCGTGGCCTGGACCGGCGTCTCCCAGGCGTCCGCCGCTGCCGGACGCTCCTGGGCGGAGCAGGCGCCCGTGCCTATGGCGAGCAGGAGCGAAAGTATCAGCGGCGTCATGTCGGCTGGTGGTATTCTACGAAATAGCGTCCTCCCAGCTCCTCCTCTTTGTCGGGGCATCGGGCAAATTGCTATTCTCCGGTGGCCCATGAGAACCGTCGCGCTCTTGCTCTCCGGCGCCGCGCTGGCGGCGCTGCTCGGCGCCTGCGCCGTGCCGCTGGTGGTCGCGGCGCGTGACGGCCAGGCCAACCGCACCCGCGAGCTGCTAGGAAGTGGGTCGGCCGTCGACAAAACCGGGACCTGCGGCGCCGGATTCCTCGTCGCCGCCCACGGCAAGTGCTTCGGCGGCACCCCGCTCATGATGGCCGCGCTCACCGGTCACGCCGAGGTGGCGAAGCTCCTGATCGAGAAGGGTGCCGACGTCAACACCGCCGTCGGCATCGGCGCGACGCCCCTGCAGCTGGCCGCCTTCAACGGCTACGACAAGGTCATCGGGCTGCTGCTCCAGCACGGTGCGGACATCGAAGCGGCCTACCCCTATTCGGTCGCCCTCGATCTCTACGCAGAGACCTTCGGCCTCAAGGGCGCGCATCCCTTGGGCGGCGTCTCCATCGATTTCGTGCGCACCTCGATCGACGCCGACGTGGAGAGCGCGACGCCCCTGATTCTAGCGGCCTATCGCGGCTACACCGACGCGGCGAGGGTCCTGCTTGCCCGCGGCGCCAACCCCGCCGCGAAGAACGCGATGGGTCTGACCGCCGAGGCTTTGGCGAACAAGAGGGGCCACCGCGATACCGCCGATGTCCTGGCTCCGGCGGCCCGGCCGGCGGCCGCCGGGCCGGCCGTCTCTTCGGTCCAGAAGGCCCCAGCGTACGTTTCGGATATCGATGCTCCGCGGCCGAGCGGCCAGCAGAGGCCGGACGACTTCGCCCTCGTTATCGGCATCGAGGACTATCAAGCCTTGCCGAAGGCCGAGTTCGGGACGCGCGACGCGCGCGCGGCGCGCAAGCAGTTCGAGGCGCTGGGCTTGCCGGCGCGGAATGTCATCGTCCTTGAAGGCGCCTCGGCTACGGGCAGCCGGCTCAGGAGCTATCTGGAGGAGTGGCTCCCACGAAACGTTAAGGATAACTCGACACTGTGGGTCTATTACTCCGGGCACGGCGCGCCCGACCCGCAGACCGGGGAAGCCTACCTTGTCCCCTGGGACGGCGACCCGCAGTTCCTGCAATCGACGGCCTTGCCGCTCAAGAAACTGTACGCGGACCTTGCCAAGACGAAAGCCAAACGCGTGGTCGTGGCGCTGGATGCTTGTTTCTCGGGGGCAGGCGGCCGCTCCGTCCTGGCCAAGGGCGCGCGGCCGCTCGTGACGAAAGTCGAGCAGGGGATATCCCCGGGCGCGAAGCTGACGGTGCTTGCGGCGGCCTCAGGAGACCAGATCACGGGAACCCTTGAGGAGCAGGGCCACGGAATGTTTACGTATTTCTTCTTCAAAGGCCTCGCAGGCGGGTTCAACACCGGCAAGTTCCTGTTCGATTACCTCAATCCGAAAGTCCAGGACGAGGCGCGCCGCCAGAACCGAGAACAGACGCCGGTCTTGCTCGGCGACACCGGGCCGCTATAGCCCCGCCAGTATAAAGACCAGCCGCTCGCGGGGCGACCGCGAAGGAAAATCTGCGCGAGCGGCGGCCGGCAATTCTCTGCGATAGGCATGGAGGGGGGCTTGACAATGAAACTAGGTAGAGGTATAATTATACTGACGCCTAGTAATGGAGACAAGAGATGTCCAGGCCATCGCGCAACACCGACAAGCTTCTCCTCAAAGCGGGGCGCAAGCTCCTGCCTGAAACCGGGATCTGCGGGCTCAGCCAGCGCAGGGTGTCGGCCGAGGCCGGGGTCAACCCCGGCATGTTCTACTTCAACTTCAAGACCAAGCAGAAGTTCGCCCAACTGGTCCTGCAAGACATCTACGAGGAGTTCTTCAAGAACTTCACGGTGGAAGTCTGCGGCGAGAACGTCTCTCCCCAGGAGCGGCTGCGCCGGGCCCTGGTCGCCCTGGCCCGTTTCGTCCGGGACAACCGGAAGCTTTTCGTGATGATGATCCACGATGTGATCGAGGGGGATGCGGAGGCCATCCGGTTCTCTGGTGACAATCTTCCGCGCCACCTTCAGGTCATCGCCGGACTGATCCATGAGTGCCAGAAGCGGGGCGTATTAAAGGAGATGCCGTTGCCTTGCGCCATGTCATTCCTGGCCGGAAGCGTGATCATGCCGATCATCGCCTTGGGGTTGACCGAGAAGGCGTCGGCCCGCAAGGCGTTCGCTGTCACGCTCAAGCAGGCCGAGCCGCTGCTGGCATCCGACGCGATGATCGAGGCACGGGCCGAGTTGGCTTTGAAAGCGCTATCCTGATGGGGAATACCATGAAAGCGACAGAACAACTGATGGCGGAACATGAGGGCATCCTGCTGATGCTGCGGGTATTGGACAAATTGAGCGGTCAGATCGAGTCCGGCCGGAAGGTCGACAGCAAGGAGCTTGAGAAGATCCTCGAGTTCCTGAGGGTCTTCGCGGACAAGTGCCACCACGGCAAGGAAGAGGACGTGCTCTTCCCGGCCATGGAAAAGGCCGGTATGCCTAGGGATGGCGGCCCGATCGCGGTGATGCTCGCCGAGCACAACCAGGGTCGCGCCTTCATCCGGGGATTAGCCGAGGCCATCGGCGAGTACGGCCAGGGCGACGCGAAGGCCGGCGCGGGAGTCGTCGAGAACGGCCGCGGCTACATCGCGCTGCTCACCCAGCACATCAACAAGGAGAACAATATCCTCTTCCCGATGGCCGATCGTCTGCTTGGGGAGAAGAAGCAGGATGAGCTTGCCGAGGAGTTCGAGAGGATCGAGGTCGAGCGGATCGGCTTGGGCAAGCACGAGGAATTCCACGGCCTGCTCGAGCGCCTCGAGACGGCGCATCTCGGCTGAGAGGTCGGGAACAGGGGAGAGAATCATGAAACACAGACTTATGCTGGCAGGTGTTCTCGCGGCGGGCTTGGCGGCAGCGCGCCCCGCGCTCGTCCAGGCGCATTGCGACACGATGGACGGGCCGGTGGTCACGGCAGCTAAGGCCGCCCTGGCCAAGGGCGATGCGACGTCCGTGCTGCGGTGGGTCAAGCCGGAGCGTGAAGGCGAGATCCGCGAGGCCTTCAAGAAGACCTGGGCGCTTCGCAAGCAGGGCGCCGACGTGCAGGAGATGGCCGACACCTACTTCTTCGAGACCCTGGTCCGCATCCATCGCGCGGGTGAGGGCGCTCCCTATACCGGCCTAAAGCCCGCCGGTGCCGGGCATGACCCAATCATCGAAGGGGCGGACAAGGCGCTCGAGACAGGCAGCGTCGACGCCCTTGTCGAGAAGGTGACCCATCATGTCGCCTCGGGAATCCGCGAGCGGTTCGCCAAGGCGTCCAAGACGCGGGCGCGGGCCGATAAGTCCGTAGCGGCCGGGCGGGAATCCGTCGAGGCCTATGTGGAGTTCGTCCACTATGTGGCGGGCATCCACCAGGCTGCATCCGGCGCGGTCGCCCATCACGAGGAAGGCGAAGGGCACGAAGCAACCCACAAGGATTGAAGCGGAAAGGAGAATGCCATGGTGAACAAGATGGAAGGATCTGTGGAGGAACTGAAGGGCAAGGTGCTGCGCCCCGCAGAGGTCGTTGAATACCAGCATGGCGCAATCGTTAGCCGCACCCTGCTGGATCGCAAGACCGGGACCGTGACGCTCTTCGCCTTCGACCAGGGGCAGGGATTAAGTGAGCATACGGCTCCATTCGACGCACTCGTCCAGGTATTGGACGGTGAGGCGGACATCTCTGTCGCTGGCCAGGCCCATCGGGTCAAGGCCGGAGAGATGCTCATTATGCCTGCGAACAAGCCCCACGCGCTCCAGGCCGTCGAAAAGTTCAAGATGGCGCTTGTCATGATCCGCTCCTGAGGGGCCGTTTATGAAAGCTAAAGTGGACCCTGACCTATGCATCGGCTGTGAACTCTGCGCGAATATCTGCCCTGAGGTCTTCCGTATGGAGGAAGGCAAAGCCGTGGTCCATGTGCCCGTTGTCCCGCAGGTTGCCGAGGCTTCCTGCCGCCAGGCTGCCGAGGACTGCCCGGCGGACGCGATCACTGTGGAGCCATGATGGAACCGCGGATGGGTAGGCGTGTTTGGAAACCAGACATCCGAGTCAAGCGCGCCTATGAAGCGGCAGCGCCGGAAGACGGGGAGCGGTATCTGGTCGACCGTCTCTGGCCGCGCGGTGTAAAAAGGGATGCCCTGCGCCTGAAGGCCTGGTTGAAGGTCATTGCGCCCAGCGCTGAACTGCGGCTTTGGTTCGGCCACGATCCCTCCCTCTGGGAGGAGTTCCGGCGACGCTATGGGGCTGAACTCGCAGCGCGAGAAGAGGAGCTCCGCCCAATTCTTGATGCGGCTCGCCGCGGCACCGTCACGCTGCTCTATGGCGCGAAGGATAAGGTCCATAACAACGCGGTCGTTCTGAGAAACCATCTTGAGAAGATGTTGGCCCAAACGAGTGCCCGAGTCGGCCGAAGAGAGTGAGCCCGGGCATGGGCCTGTCGAATAGGGGCTGGAGGGTCGCACAGGCCATCTTGCTGCTGACCATCATCTTCTGGCCTTGGCGGTTTGCGCTGGACCTGCCGATGGCTATTCGATGCCTTGGGGTGTTCTGCCTGTTGGGCGGGGTTGGCAGCACTCTGGCCGCTGCCAGGACCCTGAATCGCAGCTTCCGGTCGTCATTGAAGCCGATGGCGGATGCGCCTTTGGTCCAAGGAGGGCTCTATGGATTCGTTCGCCATCCAGGGTATTCGGGGATCATCATCGCGGCGGCCGGTTGGAGCCTGGTCTTGGGCGACCTGGCCCGGCTGGTATTGACGATAGTGCTTGTTCTTTTCTTTGATGCTAAGTCGCGGGTTGAAGAGGAGTGGCTGGTAAGGACGTATCAGGAATACGGTCGATATAGGAAGAGCGTGCCGAAGAAGTTCTTCCCCTGGGTATATTGAGAGCGAGGGCCCTGAACATGAGAAGACTGTGGGGGGCGTTCGTCGTCGTGAATGTCGTTTCATTCGCGGTGCTGGGTTTCGTCGGCCGCAAGATATACACCCAAGCGCCTCCGGTCCCCGCCGAGGTCGTGACGCCGAGCGGCGCGGTGGTGCTCCCCGCGGGCAGCATCGAGGCCGGACAGTCCGTCTGGCAGTCTATGGGCGGCATGGAGGTCGGGTCGGTATGGGGGCACGGCGGCTATGTGGCCCCCGACTGGACGGCTGATTGGCTTCACCGGGAACTGATTTTCGTGCTCAACGAGCTGTCCCAGTCTGAGTTGAAACTCCCCTACGACAAGCTCGACGCCGACCGCCAGGCCTTGCTGCGCAGCCGCGTTGAGCGCATGTTCCGCGAGAACACCTACGACCAGAGCTCGGGACGGCTTGTCATCGATCCCCTAAGGGCCAAGGCATTCGAGAGCAACTTCTCCCACTATTCCGATGTTTTCAGCAATGGGAAGCCCGAGTACGCCATCCCGGCCGGGGCGTTGACTGATTCTGCCAAGCTTCGTCAGCTATCGGGTTTCTTCTTCTGGAGCGCTTGGGCTGCCGCGGCGCAGCGTCCGGGCAGCACGTACTCTTACACCAACAATTGGCCCCATGAACCCCTCATTGGCAACCGGCCGACCGGGGCCGCGGTGGTCTGGAGCGGGGTGAGCTTCATCCTGCTTCTGGCTGGCATCGCCGGGATGGTCAGTCTCTACGCGGGCAAGGGATATGGGGCTGCGAAATCGACCGCTCCGGCCACGGATCCTATGCTGAGCTTGCAGCCGACGGCGTCTCAGAGGGCCGTGCTCGCGTATTTCGGGGTTGCGGCCGGGCTCATCCTGGCGCAGATAGGCGTCGGCGTCCTGACCGCGCACTACGGCGTGGAGGGCCAGGGCTTCTACGGAATCCCGCTGGCCAAGTGGCTGCCCTACGTGGTCACGCGCACCTGGCATGTCCAGCTCGGCCTGTTCTGGATCGCTACGACTTGGCTTGCCGCAGGGCTCTTCATCGGGCCAATCGTTGCCGGGAAGGAGCCTAAGGGCCAGAGCCTTGGCGTATGGGTCCTCCTGGGAGCGCTTGTCGTCATCGTCGTGGGTTCGCTCCTCGGGGAGTGGGCCAGCGTCTTCCACAAGCTGTCGGGCGACTCCTGGTTCTATTGGGGTCATCAAGGGTACGAATACGTCGACCTTGGGAGGGTCTGGCAGGCAGGGCTCTTCGCCGGTCTCCTCATCTGGCTTGCGCTCGTCGCACGCTGTGCCGTGCCCGCGCTCTTCGGCAAGGGCAACGACAAGCAACTGCTGCTGCTCTTCGTCGTTTCGGCCATCGCCATCGCAGGGTTCTACGGGGCCGGGCTCATGTGGGGAGCGCACACGCACCTCTCCATCGTCGAGTATTGGCGCTGGTGGGTGGTGCACCTGTGGGTGGAGGGCTTCTTCGAGGTTTTCGCGACCGTGGTCATAGCCTTCCTGTTCGCCAGGATGGGTCTGGTGGATCCGGACTCGGCCGCGAGGGCTGCGCTCATGGTCTCGACCGTCTATCTGGCGGGCGGGATCATCGGGACGCTGCACCACCTCTACTTCTCCGGCACGCCGTCCGCGGCGTTGGCATTTGGGGCGGTGTTCAGTGCTCTGGAAGTCGTGCCGCTTGTGCTCATGGGCTACGAGGCTTGGGATCACGTCCACGTGGGCCGGGCCGCGCCTTGGATG
>JAQUNT010000055.1 GCA_028717525.1 Elusimicrobiota bacterium | reverse complement strand
GACGCGGACGCGCTACTTCTTCGGAGACGACGAGGGGGAGCTCGGCCAGTACGCTTGGTTCCGGGACAATTCCGGCGGCCAGACCCACCCCGTGGCCGCCAAGGCCCCCAACCCCTTCGGCCTCTACGACATGCACGGCAACGTCTGGGAATGGGTCGCGGACTGGTACGATCCGGGCTATTACGCCGCCAGCCCCGTCGCCTCGCCGCCCGGGCCGCCCAGCGGCCGTTACCGGGTCCTGCGCGGCGGGTCCTGGAGCCTCTTCGACGTGCTCTGCCGCTGCGCTTCGCGCAACCGCCTGCTGCCCGAGCTCAAGGGCCTCAACCTCGGCTTCCGCGGGGCGCGCGACGCTTGAATCCGGGGACACAAGACCTATTTCCTGGAATTAAGTCTTGTGTCCCCGGATTCGGCAAAAATGGTTTGATTTCCACCATGGACATGCGGCCGAGACTGCTGCGCCGGGTCGCGGACCTGGCCGAGGACATCGCCTCGGTCAGCCGCTTCGTGCACTCCCACCCCGAGGAGGGCTTCCGCGAGCGCGCGTGCAGCGAGTTCCTCCGCGCCGCCCTGGCCAACCAGGGCTTCCGCGTGGAGCGGCCCCTGCCGCGCCTGCCCACCGCCTTCCGCGCCTGGCGGCGGGGCCGGCGCGCCGGCCCCGCGGTCGCCTTCATCGCGGAGTACGACGCCCTGCCCGGCATCGGCCACGGCTGCGGCCACAACCTCATCGCGGCCTCGGCCTTCGGGGCCGCCGCGGCCCTGGCCCCATTCGTCGAGGCGACCGGCGGCTCGGTCTGGGTCTTCGGCACCCCGGCCGAGGAGTACGGCAGCGGCAAGATCCCCATGCTCAAGGCCGGCCTCTTCTCCCGCATCGACGCCGTGCTCATGACCCACCCGGAGACCTTCTGGCTGGTCAACACCGCGGGCCTGGCCCTGGACGCCCTGCGCTTCGAGTTCCGCGGCCGCAGCTCCCACGCCGCGGCCACGCCCTGGGCGGGACGCAACGCCCTCGACGCGGTCATCGGCCTGTTCAACGCCGTCTCCGCCCTGCGCCAGCAGCTGCGGCCCGACGTGCGCATCCACGGCATCATCACCGAGGGCGGCAAGGCCCCCAACGTCATCCCGGACTTCACCGCGGCCGAGTTCTACGTGCGCGCCCCGCGCCGCCGCGAGCTCGACCGGGTGACCGCCCGGGTCAAGGACTGCGCCCGCGCCGCGGCCCTGGCCGCGGGCTGCACGGTGCGCGTCTCCGCCTCCGAGCCGCCGGTCGACGACATCGTCAACAACCCGGTGCTCTCCGGCGTGGTGGAACGCCAGCTGCGGTCCTTGGGCGTCCGGGACCTCGCCGCGGCCGACCCGGTGCCCGGCTCGGCTGACATCGGCAACGTCAGCCACCGGGTGCCCACCGCCTACTTCTACTGCCCGGTCGGGCCCCGGAGCCTGGACCTGCACACCAAGGAGTTCGCGCGCCGGGCGGCCAGCGAGGAGGCGCACCGCGGCCTGCTGGAGGGGGTGAAGGTCCTGGCCCTCTCGGGCCTGGAGCTGCTGCGCAAGCCGGCCCTGGCCAAAGCCGCGCGCCGCGCGCTGCGGCGCGCGTCGCTCACCTGAAGCGCGCGGTCCCGTCTCCCAGCAGCTGGGGCGTCTGGTCCCGGTTGAGGCGGCGGGCCTCCTCCTGGACCAGGGGCGTCGCGTAGCGCATGAGGCCCGCGGCGGAGAAGTCCCCGGCCTCGCCGTCGAGGCCGCGCAGCAGGAAGTAGGTGAAGGCCCCGCGCCGGCGCTCGTCCAGGGCCCCGGAGATCTCGTTGGCCGCGCTGGCGGTCAGGGCGGTGACGCGGCCGGAGACCGCGCCCGCGTCCACCTTGGTCACCAGGGGCCTGGCCCCCGAGGCCAGCACGGAGCGGCCCCCCGCGCCCGAGAAGCAGGCGTCCAGGGCCGCCAGCACCTGCCGGGCGGGCAGGGCCGCCAGCTTCTGGTAGAGCCGTTTCACCGGATAAGCGGTGGAGGCCAGGAAGTTGGGGTCGCCGTCGTAGGGCACCAGGAAGGCCTGGCCGGTCCTGACGTCCGGCGCCCCGTGCCCGGAGAAGTAGAAGAAGACCCGGCTCTCCGGCCGGGCCATCCTCGGCAGCCACTCGTCGACGTACTTCTCCAGGGCCGACTTGACGGCCTTGGGCCCGGTCAGGAGCACGAGGTTGCGGGCCGGCACCCCCAGGGCCCGCGCGTGCGCGGCGAAGGCGCGCGCGTCGTTCTCCGCGTAGGCGGCCCGGGGCAGGTCCGAGTAGTCCTCCACCCCCACCACCACGGCCAGGTCGTGCGGCCGCTCGGCCTCGCGATAGGCCGGCACATCGGCTTCGGCCGCGGCGGCGGGCGGGGCGGCTGCGGCGGCCTGCGGCCGCCGCGGCAAAGAACGCTCGGCCAGGAGCTGCGCGTGGAACGCCGCTAGCCGGTCGTAGGCGGCCTTGGCCATGGCGGTCTCCAGGGGCGGGCTGAAGAAGTTCGTGGCTCCGGCGTCAGCCTCCACCGCGAACAAGCGCTGGTCCGTGCGCCCGCTGGAGAAGGTCCAGCGCCACTTCCCCGCCGCCTGCACCGTGACGCGCACGTCGCAAGTCGGAGAATCCGCGGCCCCCACGCGCGCGAAGATGGCGGAGACCTTGCGCTCGCCGATGCGGTAGAGCTCCCCCCCCGCCCCGGGCGGGTCGGGGACTATGCCGGCCTGCAGGTCGAGCGGCTCAGCCGGGCCGACCCCGGACCCGGCGAAGCCCTCCAGCTTCATGGGGGTGCGCTGGCCGCGGTCCACCAGGTAGAGCGTGGTGCAGCCCGACAGGGCGGGGCACAGGGCGAGCAGGCCTAGGAGGGCCCTCTTAAGCATGGGGCCATCCTACCAAATCAGCGCAGCTCGAGCCGGTAGGACTTGACCCGGAAGGCCGGGCTGTAGGAGAGCTTGGCCTTGGCCAGGCCCGCGTCGCCCATGTCGCTCTCCTTATTGAGGAAGGTCACGCCCGGGAACAGCCTCCGGGCGCACTCGCGGTCGAGGTACTGGTAGAGCCCCTTGACCCGGCTCAGGGCCTTCTCGAAGTGCAGGACCCAGGTGTCGTCCTTGAGCCGGGAGCCGATGCCGAAGCCCTGGACCTGGCCGTCGATGAGGACCATGAGCCCCTGGAACTCGAACAGGGCGAAGTTCTGGAGCGCCCGGATGACCGCCTGCCGCTCGCACTCCAGCAGGCCCGTCCACTGCTGGCCGCCGCGCTCCGCGCGCCAGCCCTCCAGGCAGGCCAGGCAGTCGCCCGCGTTGGCCTGGCTGATGAGCTCGGCCTTGGCCCGGCCCGAGTCCACGCAGTCGCGCTCAAACTGGCGCACCAGGTTGCGCTTCTTGGCGTAGTCGCGGCCGGGCAGCTCGGCCAGGTGCGCGGAGAGGTAGACGTAGTCCTCGTACTCCGTCTCCTCGGTCACGGCGAAGAGCTTCTCCACCTCGGCGCCGAAGCCGTCGAGGTAGGTCTGGGGCACGAGGTGGTACTCCTTGAAGCCCCCGGCCAAGGCCTGCTCCTTGAGCCAGGCCGGCGGCTTGGGGCCGTTGGGGCAGACCGGCAGCAGGAGGTGCTTGCGGCCGGGGTCGTCCATGCGCCGCTCGCCGATGATGACCGCGTCGCCCGCCACGGCGAAGACCGTGTCGTAGATGCACTGGCTCCAGGAGATGAGGGAGGCCAGCGAGTAGGCGGAGAGGGGCTGGCTCTGCGCCGCGAAGAAGGGCTTCAGGCGCTGGTAGTGCTCGGGCTTGAGCAGGTCGAAGTCCATGGGGATATTAGACCTCTTTGACGGGCGCGGCGCGGTTTGCGTAGCCCAGGATGGCGCCCAGCGCCACGCCCAGCAGGGCGGCGAAGGCCACGCGGAAGTTCTCGGGCAATAGGAAGGTGACGGTGTGGGCGGGCAGCCAGAACCAGACGATGGAGAAGAGCGCGGTCTCCATGCCGGCCCAGTTCCATCTCCGGACCGAGACGTTGTCCAAGGCCCGGTGCAGGACCATCAGAAGGGGCGAGAACATGAGGTTGAGCTGCAGGCTGACGGCCAGGGCGAAGGCCAAGGACCCGGCGCGGCCGCAGGCCTCGGGCAGCAGGCCCTGGGCGGCCTGGGCCGCGACGAGCAGGGCGAAGCTCGCGAAGATCCACCGGATGAGCAGCCCCAGCAGGGCCCAGATGGCCATCTTGACCGGCAACATCGACGGCGGAAACGGCTTCCAGTCCCCGCGGGTCCGGATGACCCCCCCCAGCCATTCGCCCAAAGTCCCCAGAACGAGGAACTTGAGCAAAGAGGCCCAGTACGGATGCGCGGGCGTGAACTCGAAGAAGAACCAACTCATGCCGAGGCGCTCTCCCCGAACCGCATGGGCTCGTGCTTCGGCATCTTCTTGAACCCCAGGCCCTCGTAGAACCGCCGCGTCCCGCCCACCGCGATGAGCCCGACCCAGCCCAGGCCGTCTATGCGCAGGCGCAGGGCCAGGCGCCGCACGATCTGGGCGCCCACGCCCCGGCCGCGCAGCTTCGGAGAGACGAACACGTCCTGGATGTAGCCGTCGTTGGTCTTGTCGCTGATGGCCCGGCCCATGCCCACGGCCCGGCCGCGCTCGCGCGCCAGCAGGAAGCAGTGGCTCCCCATCACCATGCGGCAGATGCGCTGCGGCGTGTCTCCCGGCTCCCACCAGCCCGCGGCCCGGTAGAGCCCCGCGATCTCCCGGAGCGCTTTGGCGCCGGGCCTCCAGACCCATTCGTAGCGGATCACTTGATGAGCCTCCTCTTCATTAGGAAGATGGCCGCGGTGCAGACCAGCGGCGTCATGACCAGGAGATAGGCCGCGGGCCCGGATGATGGGTGTCGGCATGGCGGCTGGCCCCCAGTGTAGCAATTTGGTAGATTGGGGCCATGAGCCAGACCGCGGTCTATCCGGGCAGCTTCGACCCCCTCACCAAGGGCCATCTCGACATCATCCAGCGCGCCTGCCGCCTCTTCGATCACGTCATCGTGGCCGTGTCCAACAACCCCATCAAGAAGGCCACCTTCAGCGTGGCCGAGCGCATCGCGATGGTGGAGGGCGCCGTCCGCGACCTGCCCAACGCGGACGTGGACACCTTCGCCGGCCTGCTGGTCGACTACCTCAAGACCAAGAGGTCGCGCCTGCTCATCCGCGGCCTGCGCGCGGTCTCGGACATGGAGTACGAGTTCCAGCTGGCGGACATGAACCGCCGCCTCTACCGCGAGGTGGAGACCGTCTTCCTCATGCCGGACGAGCAGTACACGTACCTATCCTCCTCCATCGTCAAGGAGGTCTGCGCGCGCGGCGCCTCCGTGGACGCCTTCGTCCCGCCCGGGGTGGCGCGCCGGCTGCGCCGCCGGTTCGCGGTCCCGGGATGAAGCGGCCGGTCACGACCATCGTCGCCGCCCTGGCCCTGGCCCTCTGCGCCGGCCTCATCCTGCTCTTCTTCAGCGCCTACCGCAAGGGCATCGTCATCCGCCTCGAAGACGGCTCCCTGCCCCCGCTGCCGCCCCCGCCCTCGGCCGCGCCCGGCGAACCGGCCCCGGGCTACACCAACGAGCAGCTGCACGGCCTGCTCCAGCAGGAGACCGCCCAGCTGGGCATCCAGCGCTTCCTGGCGCGCGGCGAGAGCGTGGCGGACGAGACGGAGGCCGGCCAGGGCGGCTTCCTGGGGCCCCGCCTGGGCGCGCCCGGCTCCCGGGCCCAGGCCGACGCCGCCATCCGCGAGATCGCGCGCCTGCGCCGCGGCGTGGACGCCGGCAAGAAGAAGCCCGTGCCCCTGGCGGGCCGCGTCGTGCCGGTGCTGGCCCAGCCGGAGCCGGGCGGCACGGCCCTGGAGAAGGAGCCCCGGCCGGCGCCGCCCCCCCAGGCCGCCCGCCCGCAGCCGGCCATGACCTTTGGGCCGGGCTGCTGGTCCGGGCTCTACGGCGGGGCCCAAGAGGGCACGCTCACCGTCTCCGACGCCAAGGCCTGGGCCGAGCTCTGGGCCGGCCTCTCCCGCAAGCGCCCTCCCCGCCTGGACTTCTCCCGCCAGCAGGTGGTCGGCGTCTTCCTGGGGCTCCAGCCCACGGGCGGCTTCCGCGTGGAGATCTCCTCCGAGGTCGTCTCCTTGCCCGCGGCCCTGGTGGTGCGCTACCGGGTGCTCTCCCCTCCCGCGGACCGCGCCGCGCCGGAAGGGGCGACCGCGCCCTTCGCGCTGCGCGCCATCCCGCGCAGCGCCCTGCCCGTGCGCTTCGAGAGGCGGCATTGAAGGCCCCGGCGGACGCGCCCACCGTGGCCTACCCCTTCAAGAACGGGATCTACCTCAACGTCACCAACCGCTGCCCCACGGCCTGCCGCTTCTGCATCAAGCGCCTGCTCAAGTGGCGCTTCGAGCGCTGGAACTTCCGCCTTTCCGGCGGCGAGCCGAGCGTGGCCCGCATCCTGGAGGCCTGCGCGGCGGCCGCCGACGGCCGGCGCTTCTCTGAGATCGTGTTCTGCGGCTACGGCGAGAGCACCTACCGCCTGCCCGACCTGCCCGAGATCTGCGCCGCCCTGCGCCGCCGGCATCCCGGCGCCCGCCTGCGCCTCAACACCGTGGGCCTGGGCAGCCTCATCTGGGGCCGGGACATCACCGCCGAGCTGGCCGGCCTCATCGACTCGGTGGCGGTCAGCCTCAACACCGCGGACGGCGCGCAGTGGGCGCGCCTGCTGGCGCCCCTGCCTCCCTTCCGGCAGAAGGGCTTCGCGGCCGCCCAGGACTTCGTGCGGGGCTGCGCGGCCGCCGGTCTGCAGACCACGGTGACCGCGGTTCGCCTGCCCGGGGTGGATATGCCCGCGGTGCGCCGCCTGGCCGCCTCCTTGGGCGCCGCATTCCGCCCCCGGCCCGTGCTGTGAGCATGGAGCGCCGCCGCGAGGCCGAAGAGCCGCCGGGGCCTTCCTTCGCGAGCTCCTTCGACCTGGCCGCGGAGGTGGGCTTCTACTTCCTCTTCTCGCTGTTCCCCTTCATCCTCTTCCTGATGACCATGATCCGCTACCTGCCCATCCACGTGGACGCCGCCAGCCTCATGGCTGTGGGCCGGGACTTCCTGCCCGATTCCATCTACGCCCTCATCATCCCGCCCGCGGTCAAGACCTTGGTCTCGCCCAAGGGCCGCCTGGCCCTGCCCGCCCTGCTGGTCTGCCTCTGGACCGCTTCCGCCGCGGTCTCCGGCCTGCTGGCCGCGGTCCGGCGCATCTACGGCTGCCCGTCGTCCCGGAGCTACTGGAGGTCCAAGGCCCTGTCTTTGGTCTTCACGGTGGTCTTCGGCGCGGCCCTGACGGCCGCCCTGCTCCTGCTCTTCCTGGGGCCCTGGCTGCACGACCTGCTGGCCGCGCACCTGGGCTTCGATTGGTTCTGGCACGCCGTGCTCATCGCCGCGCGCTGGGCCCTGGTCCTGGGCCTGATGCTTCTGACCGTCACGGCCGTGTACCGCTGCGCTCCGGGGTTCCGGCGCGGGCGGCGCCGCGTCTCCGCGGGGGCGATCTTCGCCGTGGCCGGCTGGGCCCTGACCTCCAAGGGCTTCGCCCTGTACATGGCGCACTCGGGCCGGATGAACGCTTTCTACGGGGGCCTGGCCACCTTGCTGGCCCTGATGAGCTGGCTCTACCTCATGGCGCTGATGGTCCTGCTGGGCGCCCAGCTCGACCGGGAGCTCTCCGCGCAGGAGCTGGAAGAGGACGCGCCGGCGGCGGGCTAGGGCCGGCGGCCGGCCAGGCGGTAGAGCAGGGCCTCGTAGGCGTCGAGAGCCGGGCCCCAGGAGGAGTCCTTCTCCATGGCCGTGCGCCGGGCCCGGGCCAGGCCCTCCGGGCCGCGGTAGGCCGCCACGGCGGCGGCCACGGTCTCGGCCAGGGCCGCGGCCGTAGGCTCCCGGATGAAGAGCCCGTCTCCGCGCGCGGGGTCGTCGCGCAGGTCGGTGACCGTGTCGGCCAGGCCGCCGGTGCGGGTCACCAAAGGCAAAGTCCCGTAGCGCTGGGCGATGAGCTGGGAGAGACCGCAGGGCTCGAAGCGCGACGGCATGAGCAGGAAATCCCCGGCCGCGTAGACCAGGTGCACGACGACCTCGTCGAAGGGGTGCACCGCCACCCGGCCCGGGTGGGCGGCGGCGAGCTCCGCGGCCCGGCGCTCCAGCTCCGGGTCGCCCGAACCGGTGACGGCCAGCTGCCCGCCCAGGCGCAGCACCGCCTCGGCCGCCTCCAGGATCAGGTCGATGCCCTTCTGCTCGGCCAGCCGGGAAGCGACCACGAAGAGCGGGGCGTCGGCCTTCTGGTCCAGGCCCAGCCGGCGCTGGAGCTCGGCCTTGTTGGCGGCCTTGCCCGCGGCCGCGTCCGAGACGCCGTAGTTGCGCGAGACGTGCTGGTCCGTGCGGGGGTCGTTGAGGGCCGGGTCCACGCCGTTGAGGATGCCGCCGACGCCGTCGGGCCGCGCGTTGAGGGTGTCCTCCATCCCCATGCCGAACTCGGCTCCGGCGCGGATCTCCTTGGCGTAGGTGGGGCTCACCGTGGTGACCGCGTCGGCCAGGGCCAGGCCGGAGTTGAGGAAGTTGGTGTCGCCGTTGCGGGTCAGGGCCCCGGAGTCCGCGTCCGCGGCGGAGAAGCCCAGCTTGAGCGCCGCCTCGCGGCCGAACACGCCCTGGTAGGCGATGTTGTGGATGGTCAGGACCGTGCGCGTGGCCGCGAAGAAGGGGTCGGCTTTGTAGATGTACTTCAGGAAGGCGGGGATGAGCGCCGCGTGCCAGTCGTGCGCGTGCACCACGTCCGGCCTGACGCCCAGGACCTTGGCCGCCTCGAGCGCGGCCCGCGCGTAGAAGCCGAAGCGCTCGTCCGCGTCCGTGGCCCCGCCCGCGTTGTAGGCGTCGTAGGCGGAATAGGCCGAGTAGCCGGAATAGGGGCCGCCGTCGCGGTCGTAGTAGCCGGCGTGGTGGACGAGGACCACGCGCACGCCCTCGCGCTCGCCCTGCAGCAGCAGGGCCCGTTCGATCTTCCCGTTGACGGGCACGAAGACCTCGCCCGCGGGCCTCAGCTCCAGCCCGTCGCGGCGCAGCTGGCGGTAGTCCGGCAGGACCAAGGTCACGTCGTGGCCGCGGCCGGCCAGGCCGCGCGAGACCGCGTCCACCACGTCCGCCAGGCCGCCGGTCTTGACGAAGGGCACGGCCTCGGCGCCGGCCACCAGGATGGAGAGCGGCTTGGCCTCGGCCTTGCCGTCGAAGGCCGCTCCCAGCTCCGCGGCCTGCTCTTCCCCGGAAACGGGCGGGGCGCGCTCGGCGTCGGCCTGTTCCGGGGCTTGGGCCTGGCTGGCCGCGGAAAGGGCGGACGGGCCCGCCTGCCCCGGGGCCGCCGGGGCCAGGGCCGGGGCGGCGGAAAGGATGGCGGCGGGCGCGCTCCGGAGCTGCGGCGCGGGCGCGGCGGAGACGGAGAGGCCGCCGCCGAGCCCGGGCGCGGCGAGCGG
>JAQUNT010000054.1 GCA_028717525.1 Elusimicrobiota bacterium | reverse complement strand
AGGTCGCCCACGCCCCGGGTCAGGAGCAGGCGGATGTAGGCGTCGCGCAGCTTGTTGAGGCGCACGGTCTCCACCACCGCGGCCCCGATGTCGGCCAAGGGCAGAGGCAGGGCCAGGTAGATGGCGTCGGCCGACTCCTTGAGCCGCCGCAGGTGGTCCTCCAGGCGCAGGATGCGGCCGTTGTAGGCGCGGATGCCCTCGAAGACCCCGTCCCCGTAGAGCAGGCCGTGGTCGAAGACCGAGATCTTGGCGCGCGCCCGGTCGCAGTACTTCCCGTCGATGTAGATCTTCATGAGATGAGCCCGTCGCTCATGCGCACGACGCGGCTGGCCCAGCGGCAGGCCGATTCGTTGTGGGTCACCATGACCACGGCCGTGCCATGCTCGGCCGCCAGGTCCTTGAGGTCCTGGAACACCCGCTCGCCGTTGGGCCGGTCGAGGTTGCCGGTGGGCTCGTCGGCCAGGAGCACGGCCGGGCGGTTGATGAGGGCTCGGCACAGCGCGGCGCGCTGACGCTCGCCCCCGGAGGTCTGCGCCGGGAAGCGCCCCTGCAGGCGCTCCAAGCCCAGGCCGCGCAGCAGGGCCACAGCGCGCTGCCGCGCCGCCGCCAGGGACCCCCGGCTGCGCCCGCCGCTTATGGCCACGCGCGCGGGCATGAGCACGTTCTCCAAGACCGTGAACTCCGGCAGCAAAGAGTCGAACTGGAAGATGAAGCCCAAGGCCTCGTTGCGCAGGTGCGCGCGCTCCTCCTCGCCCATCTTGGAGGTGGGCCGGCCCCGGAAACTCACCTCGCCGGCGTCCGGCGCGTCCATGAGCCCCAGCACGTTGAGCAAGGTGGACTTGCCGCAGCCGCTGGGCCCGAGCACGGCCATGAACTCGCCCGCGGCCACGGCCAGGTCGAGCCCGTTGAGCACGCTCACCGCCGCTTCGCCCGAGCCGTAGGACTTGCGCAGGGCGCGGGCCTCCAGGGCCAGCTCAGCCATAGTGGATGGCCTCCACCGGGTTGACCTTGGCCGCCCGGAAGGCGGGGTAGACCGTGGCCAGCAGGGACAGCAGCACGCCCATTCCCACCACGGCCAGGACGTCCGAGAGCTTCACGGACACCGGCACCCGCGAGAGGTAGTAGATGTCGGCCGGGAGCTCCACGATGGGATAGCGCCAGATGACGAAGCACAGGACCAGGCCCAGGACCAGGCCCATGAGCACGCCCGCCCCGCCGATGATGGAGCCCTCGATCCAGAAGATGCGGCGGATCTGCCGGGGCGTGGCGCCCATGGCCTTCAAGAGGCCGATGTCCTTGGTCTTCTCCACGCTGCGCAGGATCAAGGTCGAGGCGATGTTGAGCGAGGCCACCAAGGTGATCAAGGTCAGGATGATGAACATGACCGCCTTCTCCAGCCTGAGCGCGGCGAAGAGCGTGCGGTTCATGTCGCTGTAGGTGCGCACCGGATACGCGGGGCCGAGCGTGACGCGCAGGCGCCGGGCAGCAGCCTCGGCCTGGCCCAGCCGGTGCAGGCGCGCGCCCACGCCCGTGGCCCCGGCCTCCACCCCGAAGAACTTGGCCGCCGCGCCGATGTCCGCGTAGCCGGTGGTGCTGTCGTACTCGTAGTAGCCCGTGTGCAGCAGGCCCTTGATCTCGAACTTCTGCATCTTGGGCATCATGCCGAAAGGGGTGGCCACGCTCTTGGGCGAGACCAGGACCACCACCCCGCCCACCCACACGCCCACGGCCCGCGCCAGCTCCTCGCCCAGCACGATTCCGGGCAGGCCCTTGCCCTCGGGCTTGAGGCCCTTCCAGGAGCCCTCGGTCACTGAGGCGGCAAGGCTGTTGACCTTGAATTCCTGCTCCGGGTCGAGGCCCTTCAAGACGATGCCGATGGTGCGGTCCCCGACCGAGAGGATGGCCTGGCCCATGACGAAGGGGGCGGCCGCGGCCACGTCCGGGTCCGCGCCCAAAGCGGCTGTGACGCGCCCGAGGTCCGCGGCGGACTGGGCCCCGTAGGCCGTCAGGTGAGCCTGGGCGCCGATGACCTTCTTCTGGATGTCGGTCTGGAAGCCGTTCATGACCGAGAGCGTGGTGATCAGGGCCGCCACCCCCACCATGACCCCGGCCACGCCGATGGAGGTGGTGACCACCGCGAAGAGGCCCTTGCGTTCGGCCTTGAGGTAGCGCCAGGCGATGAAGAGTTCCAGACTCACGGATGGCTTTCCGGCTTGAGGGTCGGGAAGAGGATCACGTCCCGGATGGAGGGCTGCCCGGTCAGGAGCATCACCAGGCGGTCGATGCCCACGCCCATGCCGCCCATGGGGGGCATGCCGCACTCCATGGCCTCCACGAAGTCCTGGTCCAGGACGTCGGCCTCCTCGTCGCCCTCCTCGCGGCGCTGGCGGGCCTGCTCCGCGAGGCGCTCGATCTGGTCCTGCGGGTCGTTGAGCTCGGTGTAGGCGTTGGCGTACTCCTGCCCCCCGGCGAAGCACTCGAAGCGCTCCACCAGGCCCTGGCTGCCGGGCTTGAGCTTGGCCAGGGGCGTGATGGCCGTGGGGTGGTCGAAGACGAAGGTGAGCTGGTCCAGCAGCGGCATGATCTTGGCGTCGAAGACGCGCTCGAAGACCTTGGCCGACGGGGTCTTCTCGCCGGCCGGCACGCCGAGCTTCCCGGCCAGAGCCAGCAGCCGGGGCCGGTCGAAGCCCTTGCCCTTGAGGATCTCCTCGATCGGCGCCCCGCAATGCTGCTTCCAGAGCTCGGGCAGGTAGGCGCGCTTGAAGGGCGGCTTCAGATCGAGCTTATGCTCGCCGTACTGGACCTCGGATATCTTGAGGGCCTCGGCGCATTCGGCCACCAAAGACTCGAAGAGTTCGGCCATGCCGTTGTAGTCGCTGTAGGCCTGGTAGACCTCCATCATGGTGAACTCGGGGTTGTGGCGGGTGTCGATGCCCTCGTTGCGGAAGATGCGGCCGATCTCGTAGACCCGCTCGAAGCCGCCCACGATGAGGCGCTTGAGGTAGAGCTCGGTGGCGATGCGCATCACCAGGTCGGCGTTCAGGGCGTTGTGGTGGGTATGGAAGGGCCGGGCCGAGGCGCCGCCGGCCTGGGGCAGGAGCACGGGCGTCTCCACCTCCAAGAAGCCCAGGCGGTCCAGGGCGCGCCGGATGGTGCTCACGATGACGGAGCGCTGGCGGAACTTCTCCCGCACGTCGGGGTTGGCGATGAGGTCGAGGTGGCGGTGCCGGTAGCGCAGCTCCACGTCCTTGAGCCCGTGCCATTTCTCGGGCAAGGGCCGCAGGGCCTTGGCCAGCAGGACCACGGAGGCCGCGGCCACGGTGATCTCCCCGGTCCGGGTCTTGAACACGGTCCCGCCGACCCCGATGAAATCCCCGACCTGGAGGTCCTTCTTGGCCAGCAGGAACTCGGGCTCGGGCAAGGCGTCCTTCTTGAAGTAGACCTGGCAGCGGCCGGCCCCGTCGCCCAGGTGGGCGAAGAGGGACTTGCCCATGTCCCGCAGCTGCAGGACGCGCCCGGCGCAGCAGACGCTCGCGCTGGAATGGTCGGAGCCGGAGAGCCCAGCGCCCAGGCGCAGGACGTCGGCCGTGGAATGGGTCCGGCGGCTGCGCGAGGGGTAGGGCTCGACGCCCCGGCCGCGCAGTTCCGCCACCTTGGCCCGCTTGGCGGCCAGGATGTCCTCGAGGGTCCCGCCGTCCTCCAACATGGGCATGGGGGTCACTTCCTTCGGGAGAGGATCCCGGAGATGAGGTCGCGCAGCATCTTGGGGTCGAACGGCTTCTGCACGTAGGCCGCCACGTTGGGCGAGCTCTGGAACAGGTCGCGCATCTTCTGGCCCTTGGCGGTCAGGACGATGATGGGCATCTCCTTGGCCGCGGGGAAGTCCTGCAGGCGGCCGTTGAGGGTCAAGCCGTCCATGACCGGCATCATGATGTCGAGGATCATGAGGTCGGGCAGCTGCACCGCGGGGTCCGCGGGCTCCAGGCCCAGGGCCTGCAGGGCGTCCTGGCCGTTGGTGGCCGCGGACACGCGATGGCCGTCCTTCTCCAGGAGGAAGCGCAGCAGGGTGACGATCTCGGGCTCGTCGTCTACGACGAGGATGTTGCCCACGGGCTATTTCTTCTGGGCGAGGACCGCGTTGATGCGTTCGCGCAGGCTCTTGGGGTCGAAGGGCTTCTCCACGAAGCCGGCCACGTTCGCGGTGCCCTGGAAGACGTTGCTCATCTCGCCCTTGGCGGTCAGGATGATCAGGGGTACGCCCTTGGTGCGCGCGCAGCCGGCCAGCCGCGCGCTCAGCGAGAGCCCGTCGAGCACGGGCATCATGAGGTCCACGACCATGAGGTCCGGGACCGGAGCGGCCGGGGCGGCGGGCTCCACGCCCAGCTGGGCCAAGGCGTCGGCCCCGTCGTAGGCCGCGGCCACGACGTGGCCGTCGCGTTCGAGCAGGAATTTGACCAGCGTCACGACGTCGCGCTCGTCGTCGACGATCATGATGCGGGCCACGGCAGGATTCTAACAGTTTCCCCCAGAGGCGTCAAACCGCGCGGCCCTTTTGCGGTACAATACTCCTATGAGAGACCCGCTGCGGACCCGCGTCGCCCTGGCCGCGCTCGCGGCCGCGCTCCTGGGCCCCCCGCGGGCCGGGGCCTGGGAGGTCAAGGTGCAGGACGTGGACCGCCGCATCCAGGAGGTCCAGGGCCGCTGGAAGGACGCCCAGGGCAAGCCCGTGCTCAGATCCATCCTGCGCGGCGCCCGGCGGGGACCCCGGCCGGGCTGGGCCCGAAAGGTGCGCCGGGCCTCGGACCCGGTCTGCTGGTCGGAGTCCTACGCGGGCAAGACCTACTACTTCGCAGTCGGCCTCGTGGAGAGGGTCAAGGACCCCTACCTGCGCCTCACCACGGCCCAGGACCGGGCGCGCGCCGGCCTCCTGGAGCTTCTGGGCGGACACAAGACCCCGGGCGGGGCCGAAGGCGAGGTCGCGGGAGCCGTGCCCATCGACTGGTACGGGACCAAGAACGGCTCCCTCTACGCCCTGCTCGTGGTCGTGCGCTGAGCCCGCCGATTCCCAGGCCTGACTGCGCTATAATAGCGGTCAGGTCCAGCCCACATGCGCCAGAGTCTGCTCATCCTCGCGGTCTCCCTTGCCGCCTCCGAATACCTCTTCCCAGGCCGGCTCTCCGAGACCCAGACCAGGCAGCTCGCCCAGGGCATCAAGACCCAGCTCGCGGACCTCACCCGCAAGGAGGAAGCCGAGCGCGAGCGCTACGTCCAGGCCACGGTGGCCATCGGCGCCCTGGTGGCCTCGCTCGACTCCAAGACCGTGGGCGGCGAGAAGGTCGGCTCCGCCATGGCGGAGCTCATGGCCGAGTTCCAGCGCATCTCTGACGAGCACCACAAGATCTCCGACGCCTTGGTGCTCAAGATCGCGGTGCGCGCGCACCAGCTGCAGAAGTACAAGGAGAACGGCAGCCTCGCCTTGGAGCAGGCCGAGGTGGCGGAGATCCAGGACGCGCTCCGGCATCCCCGCACGGCCCTGCCGCCGTCCCAGCCCCTGCCCTTGGACATCGTGGAGCTGCGCCGCTACCTCGACGCCTGGTGGAAGCCGGCCCGGCTCAAGGGCCCCAAGGAGGAACTGCCCTCAGCCAAGCCCCGGCCCGCGCGGCCGGCCCCGGCCCCGCCGGCCCCGGAGCTGGCCCGCGACGCGGGCCGGGGCAGGCCCAAGATCGACCCGGTCCCGGCGCTCATCGAACAGCTCGCCTCCTCGGACGCGCGCCAGAGGTCCCTGGCGGCCGACGCCTTGGGCGCGCACGGCGAGGCCGGCGAGCCGGTGAAGCGCGCCTTGCGGCAGGCCCTGCACGACCAGGACGGCCGGGTGCGCGCCAGCGCCGTGCTCAGCCTCGGGGCCGTGGCCGGCTCGGAGCCGGCGACGGCCGAGGAGCTGCGCCAGGCCCTCAAGGACAAGGATCCCGAGGTGCGCTTCAGCGCGCAGGCCGCGCTGCAGAGGCTGGCCCAGCCGCGCTAGCGCGCGTCGGAATCCGGCAAGGACTTTCCGTCCTGCGCAACCGGCCTCTTCTTGGCTCCGGTGAAATAGGCCAGCCACTCCTCCGGAGAGAGCTCGCCGTCCTTGTCCAGGTCCGCGTCCTGGAAGTGCTGGGCGTCGCTGGCGCGGACTTCCTCCCGGGACAGCCAACCGTTGCGGTCGCGGTCCACGCGCTCGAATTCCTTGGCCCGGTAGGCGGCGCACTCCGAACGGTCGATGCTCCCGTTGCCGTCGAGGTCCTGGTCCGCGAAGCGCTGCCTCGATGGGGGCTCCTGCCTCGCGCCGGCCTTGGCGTCGGACGGACGCGCGCCGCACCTGTAGCGCAGGTACTCGGTCAAGGAGACGGCCCCGTTCTGGTCGTCGTCCATGAGCTGGAAGCGCTTCCTGGACGCGGCCTCGTTCTCCGCGGCCTTCACCCTCATGTCCTGGTCCTCATCGATCTCGTTGAACCAGTTCCTGACGCTGCGCCGGTGCTCCGCCTCGGCGACCTTGCCGTCGCCGTTGGCGTCCATCTTCTGGAAGGCGCTCTTCCACGGCTTGGTCCGGGCCGCGGCCGCAGCCTGCGCGCCGGCGGCGCAGAACAGGACGGCGATGAAAAGGGCTCCTCTCATGATCCATCCATGATACATAACTGCGGCGCCGGCGAGATGTATTCATGCGGAGGATTTCATAGAATCCCTGCGTCCCCATCCTGACGGAGGCGAAATGAGAACATCCGCGGCCGGTCTTTCCAGACTCTCCCGGCTCGTCCTGCTGGCCGGCGGGCTTCTGGCCGCCTGCAAAGGCGGCGAGCCCGCGCCCGCCGCCCACTCCTTCGTGCTCGTGCACTCCAGCGACTCCAACTTCTCCGAGGAGGCCCAGCAGGGCATCATCGACGGGCTCACGGAGGCGGGCTGGGTCCGGGGCCGCGACTACCAGCTTCTGGTGCGCAGCTCCCAGGGAGACCTCGCCAACCTCAACAGCATCATGGACGCGACCGCGGCCGGGCCGGCCGAACTCGTCTTCGTCAGCGGCACCCCGGCCCTGCAGGCCGCGCTCAAGAAGCTCCGCGGCAAGACCGTGGTCTTCACGAACTCCGGCGACCCGGTGGCGGCCGGGGCGGGCAAGTCCTTCACGGACCACCTTCCCAACGTCACGGGCATCGCCACCATGAGCGACTTCGCGGGCATGGTCCGCCTGGTCAAGGCTTTGCAGCCCGGCGCCAAGCGCATCGGCACGGTCTTCACGCCCACCGAGGTCAACTCCGTCATCTACCGCGACGGCCTCAAGAAGGCGGCGCTCAGCCAGGGCATCGCCCTGGAAGACGTCGCCGCCTACTCCACCTCCGAGGTGCGCGACGCGGCCGACGCGCTCTGCGGCCGGCGCGTGGACTTCGTCTGCCAGATCGCGGACAACCTGACCGGGGCGGCCTTCGCGAGCATCGTGCGCGCCTCGCGCCGCGCCAAGATCCCCCTGCTCGCCTTCGTGGCGGCCCCGGTGCTCAAGGGCGAAGCCGCGGCCGGCGTGGCCAGGGACTACCACCAGGCCGGCAAGGATGCCGCGGCCTTGGCCCTGCGCATACTCAAGGGAGAATCTCCCGCCGCCATCCCCTTCGCCCACGTGAGCAGGACCAGGACCATCATCAACAAGGCCGCCGCATCGGCCTGCGGCCTGGCCTTGCCCGAGGCGGCCCTCAAGCAGGCCGACGAGGTTCTGGAGAGATGACCGAGGCGCTGGACATCCGGCGCAGCCCGGGCCCCGGAGCCGTGGAGCTCAAGGTCTCGGGCCGGCTCGACAACTACTGGTCCCGGCAGCTCCTCCAGGCCCTGCAGGAGGACATCCGGGCCGGCCGCCACGCGGTGCGGCTCGACCTTTCCGGCGTGGAGTACTTGAGCTCGGCCGGGATCCGGGTCCTGCTCATGTGCTCCCGGCAGGTGCAGGGACTGGGCGGTTCCTTCTCCATCGAGTCCGCCTCGGCGCAGGCGGCCGAGGTGCTCAGACTGGCGGGCTTGGGCGCTCTCCTGGAAGCCGCGCCCCAGCCGGCCGGGACCGAGCCCGCATGGCAGAGCCTAGGCGGGCTGGACTGCTCCATCCGCCAGCTCGCGGCCAGCCAGCCCCTCAAGCTCAGCTTGCTGGAGCGCGGCCGCGGGCCGCGCTCCGAGGCCTTCCCGGAGGCGCGCTATGGCGTGGGCGTGGGAGCCTTGGGCCAGGACGCGAACGCCGGCGAGTTCTTGGCCGCGGCCGGGGCCGCGGCCTGCGGCCCCACGGACGGCCGGGGCCGCCCCGATTACGCGGTCTGCGCCGGGGATCTCATAGCGCGGATCTCCGTGCTCTACGGCCTGGTCTGGGAGGGCCTCTTCTCCATCCACATGCGCTTCTCCGCGGCGGCCGGGGCCCAGCGCGTGAGCCTCAGCGGCATCCTGGAAAGAGCTTGGAGCGCCTGGCCCGGAGCCGACCAGGCCGCTTTCCTCGTGGTCGGTGAAGCGGCCGGCCTGGTCGGCGCGGCATTGAGCCGGCCGCCCAAGGAAGGCCGGGAGCTCTTCGCGTTCCCCGCGGTCAAGGACAACCTCTTCTTCACGACCGAACGGGCCCACTCCCGCTGTCTCGCGGTGGTCGCGGGCGTGGCGGCGCGCAAGCCCGCCGGCGTCCTGGCCGAGCTGACCCGGCCCTTGCGGCCCGGGCTGGACCTCTCCGGCCACTTCCACGCCGCGGTCTTCCCATACCGGCCCCTGCGCCAGGATGAGACGGACCCGGCGCGCTGCCTGCGCCCGCTCTTCGAGGCCGGGGAGATCCAGGCCTTGCTGCATCTGCTCAACGACGACCGCGAGCTGGTGGGGCTCGGCGAGAGCGAGTTCTTCCAAGGGGTCTGCTGGGCAGGTCAGGCGGAGCCGGCTGCGGGGGAGCGGCCGTGATCGTGCTCATGGGAGCCGTCACGACCGGGCTCATCCTGTCCTTGGCCGCCGTGGGGGTCTTCATCAGTTTCCGCATCCTGGACTTCCCGGACATCACGGCGGACGGCTCATGCGCGCTCGGAGGCGCGGCTGCGGCGGCCTGGCTGGCCTCGGGCGGCGGCCCGCTCGCGGCCTGCCTGCTCGCCCTGGCCGGCGGCGCGGCCGCCGGCGCCCTCACCGGCATCCTGAACACGCGCTTCTCCATACGCCCCATCCTCGCCGGCATCCTCATGATGACCGCGCTCTACTCGGTCAATCTCCGCGTCATGGGCAAGAGCAACATCCCGTTGCTCGACCAGCCCACGGTCATGACCTGGGCGGCCCAGGCGGCGCCCGGAGTCCTCTCGCAGGACGGCGCGGTCTTGGCCGCCTGCCTGCTGGCCGCGCTCCTGACCGCCTGGCTCCTGAGCCTCTTCTTCCGCACCCATCTGGGCTGCGCCATGCGGGCGACCGGCGACAACCCCCGCATGATCCGCGCTTTGGGAGGCGGCACGGACGCTTTGGTCGTGGCCGGCC
>JAQUNT010000053.1 GCA_028717525.1 Elusimicrobiota bacterium | reverse complement strand
CTTGAACTCGTTCTACGTGCCCCAGTCCGATGCCTACTCCTGCGGCGCGGCCTCGGTCTCCATGGCGCTCAACGCCCTGCTCAACGCGGACCGGCCGCGCAGCGACCAGGAACGGAACATCACGCAGGAGGAGCTCCTGGACAAGGTCAAGGGCGACTGGCAGGCTCTGCTCTCGCCGCCCGGGCTCGCGGGCCGGCACGGCCTGACGCTGACCCAGCTCGCGGCATTCATGCGGGCGGGATTCAAGGCCTACAGCCGGGACAAGTTCGCGGTGACGCTCGGCGAGGCGGGACTCAAAGCTTTCCGCCGAGCCTTGGTCGAGAACGAGAAGGACGCGGACGACCTCATCTTGGTCCATTTCGCGCAGGACGACTTGACCTTGGCCGAGGGCGGCCCCTATCCGCACATCTCGCCGATCGGCGCCTACGACGCGGCCCGGAAGAGAGTCCTCATCTTCGACGTGGACCGGCAGTGGTACGAGCCCTACTGGGTCCCGGACGAGGCCCTGCTCAAGGCCATGGCGCGCGAGACCGCGGCCTTCGGCCGCGGAGGCTGGGTGCGGGCCCGCCGGGACCGCTGAGAATCGGTATAATGGATGTCATTCGCGCCCAGACTATGTGACCAGGAGATTGCCATGCTCGACGACACGGTCAAGAAGATGGAAGACGCCATCCGCCGGCTGGACGCCCTGAAAGGGCAGGACCGGACCGAGCTCCTGTCCTTGCTCTCCGCGCTGAAGAGCGAGGTGGGGCGGCTCTCCGAGACGCACGAGGAGCACGCCCACAGCATCGCCAGCCTCGCCGACATGGCGGCCCACGAGGCCACCCGCCAGGACAAGTCCCCGGCCCTGATGAAGCACTCGGTCGAAGGCCTGGCGCTGTCTTCGGAAGGCTTCGAGGTCTCGCATCCCAAACTCGTCGGCATCGTCAACGAGATCTGCACCATGCTGGCCCGCATCGGAATATAGCAGGGAGGCCCCAACAGATGAAGAACGCAAAGAGATTCATGCCCGTGCTCGCGGCGTTGGCCGCCGCTTGGATGTTCGTCTCGCCCGCCGCCGCACAGCCGCAGCCGGCGCCCAAGGAGCCGGCCCAGCCCGCCGCCAGCCCGGAGCGCAAGGGCGGACCGTGCCAGGATGACATGCAGAAATTCTGCAAGGACGCCGGCGACCGCGCGGCGCGCATGAAGTGCATGAAGGAGCACGATGCGGAGCTCTCCGAGCCCTGCCGGCGGATGCGCGAGAACATCAAGGCGCGCGTGGGCAAGCGGCTGGAGAAGGCCAAGGAGGCCTGCTCGGCCGAGATCGACCGGTTCTGCAAGGACGTCCCGGAGGGCGAGGGCCGCGTGGCCAAGTGCCTGAAGGGCCACGCCGAGGAGCTGGGCCCGCGCTGCAAGATCGTCTACGACCGCATCGACATCCAGGTCCAGAAGCGCAAGCTCCGGCAGGAGAAGCGGGCGGCCATGTCCGAGCCCGCGGCCCCCAAGGCGGAGCCGGTCCAGAAGAAGCCCTGACCTGGGGCCTCGGAAGTCCGCGAGCGGGGCCGCCCCGACGGCGGCCCCGCTTCTGCTATAATCTCGTATCAACCCGATCTGGAAGGGTGCGTGAGCGGTTGAAACGGACAGTCTCGAAAACTGTTAGGGGTTAACGCCCCTCGGGGGTTCGAATCCCCCCCCTTCCGCCATTTTTCAGTTTCTCGACGGAGAATTGCGGGTCCCACTCATAGAGCCGCCTGGTTTTCCGCTATAATCGCCGCATGACCAAGCCTCATGCGTCCAGTCGGCCGCATTCCGCTGAATTCTTCGGAGATTGGCGCGACTATTGGTGGAACCACGATTACCTGGCCTTGCTGGCGCGGCGTTGGGGCTTCTGCCGCGCGCGGTGCGCGCTGGACGTGGGCTGCGGCGTCGGCCACTGGAGCCGCGCTCTCATCAAGGTCCTCCCCGCCGGCTCCAAGCTCATCGGCGTGGACCGTGAGGCCAAATGGGTGGAGCTGGCAGCGCGGCGCGCACGGCAGGCGGGCTTAGGCCGGCGCCTGAGCTATCAGACCGCTGCGGCCGAGACCCTGCCTTTCCCTGATGGGAGCTTCGACCTGGTCACTTGCCAGACCGTGCTCATGCACGTCCGGGAACCCAAGCTCGTACTGGCCGAAATGCTGCGAGTCCTAAGGCCCGGCGGCTGGCTGCTGGCCGCCGAACCGAACAACCGCGTCAGCGGCGGCGTGCTCAGCAGCATCAACCACGAAGAGAGCGTGCAGACCACCTTGGCGCGCCTGCGCTTCGAGCTGCTCTGCGAGCGGGGCAAACGGGCATTGGGCCTGGGCGACAATTCCATGGGAGACCTGTTGCCCGGCTGGCTGGCCGGGCTGGGCTGCCGGGATATTTCGGCGAGCCTTAACGACAAGCTCATCCCGCTTTTCCCGCCTTACGCCGCACTCGAACAGAAAGTGTTCCTCAAGCAGATCGAAGACTGGATCCAACGCGAGGTAGGCATAGACGCTGCGGATGAGACGCGCAGGTTCTTCCTCGCCGGGGGCGGCAGCGTCCGGGAGTTCTCCGAGCATCGCCGCCGCATCCGTCAAGAAGGCCGGGCTTTGCTGGCCGCGGTCAGGAAAGGCGACTACCACTGCGCCAACGGCCATCTGCATTACGTGGTCTGCGCGCGGGCGCCGAAGAGCCGTTAGGGCCCGGTCTTTACTCGACGGCCTTCTGCGGCCGCGGGACCATGCGAATGGGGATGGGGCATGTAGACCCTATGCCATGGATAACCAGCGGGGTTGTCCCGTCCGCCACTTGCTGGTTCCTGAGCTCCGCTAATTTGCTTAAATGTCATTGGCGGTCGGCGTCCCTTTGATGTCTAAGGTGGGCGGCTTTGAGTCCGTCCCGGCGGCCGGAAGTCCACACAGAAGTGCGCACTTGATTCCGCTGAATTAGGAGCGGGATGAAGCCGGCCGCCGATCGGCCGACGCGAAAAGCGTTGCAGTTGGAGACATCCCATGTCCTGGTGGAACCCCTTCAAGAAGCAGGATGCCAAGGTCGAGCCCGAGGCGCCGGACCACAAGGGGGCCGCGGCCCGGACCGCGCCCCCGCCGGCCCAGAAGGAGGGGCAGCCCGCGGAGCCCGCCCTGCCCAAGGAGCTCGCGGACTCGCCCCTGGCCAAGGGCATGATGGGCAAGTTCTACCGCATGTGGAAGAACCCCGCTTTCGTCAAGCAGCTGCGCACCCTGAGCGCCCACATGGCCAAGGACGGCGTGGACATCAAGGACATGGCCCCGGTCAAGGCCTGGCTGGAGAAGAACAAGGACGGCATCGAGGCCGGCAAGTTCAATGAGCCCCCGCAGGACGGCCCCCGGCCCCAGACCTTCGTGAAGGCCGGCCCGGACGTGGGCCGCAACGACCCCTGCCCCTGCGGCTCGGGCAAGAAGTACAAGAAGTGCTGCGCGGCCAAGGCCCAGCCCTGAGCAGAAAAGCCGTCGCCGTCGGCCTGGCCGCGGCCTTGGTCATCGCCTCCCTCCTCGTCTTCTGGCGCGCGCGGGCCGTGGAGGGCTCGGAACTGGGCGCGTTGGCGCCCCGGATGGAGGCCCGGGCCGCGGACTGGGACGCCCAGAAGGTCCCCGCGGCCTCGCGGGTCTTCGACCTGGTCCTGAGCGACGCGGGCTCGGAGCCTCTGCTCGTCGCCGAGGAGCCCGGGCTCTGGGGCCGGGCCCTGGCCTGGCTCAGCCGGACCCTCCGGCCGCGCCCGGCGCCGCCGTCCGCCTTCGCCCAGGGCTTCGCGGACGAGCCCGATACGCTGGTGTGGACGCACGAGGGCTTCGCCGCGGCCAGCGCGGGCCGCATCACGCGGGAGCTGACCAAGGCCGTCGTGGTCGCGCACGACGCCGGGGCCGAGGTGAACATCGTGGCGCAGGGCTGCTCCGCGGGCCCGGTGCTCAAGGCCCTCAAGGGCTTGGAGAAGGTGCAGCGCAAGGGCGCGCAGGTGGGGGTCAACAAGGTCATCCTGGTGGGCTGGAGCGAGCCCAGGCTCAAGAGCGTCCCCGGCTTGGAAGACTACGATCCCAAGGGGCTCGGCAATGTCCTGGAACTGGCCTTCGTCTGGGTCCCGAAGCAGGAGTATGTCCGGCAGGCCATGATGCAGGTCTACAGCCGCGGCCGGGAGGGCCCGAAGGTCAATCTGGAGGAGCTCTACCCCGAGCTGGCGGGCCGCAGCGCCGCGCTGGCGGACCTGCTGCCGCTGCTCCGGCAGCTGGTGGCGAAGGTCGAGTCCCTGGAGCGGATCCTGGCGCGGCAGGAGCAGTCCCTGAAGGAAGCCGAGGCGAAACAGTCGGCGGAGCAAGCGGCCCTGGCGGCGGAGGCGGCCAGGCGGGCTGCGCAGGAGGCCGCGGCCAGGGATGCCGAGGCCAAGAGGCTGGCGCAGGAGACGGCCCGGAAGGAGAAGGCGGCTGAGCCCGCGGCCCGCAGGCCAGCTCAGAGACCTGCCGCGGCCTCACAGGGCCAGAAGCAGTGCGCCCAGTGCTGCGCCGACCTGGGCGGCGCGTGGGTCTGGGGCGATGAAGACCTGCCTGATTCAGGCGGGTTCCAGGTCAAGTACGGCTGCTGCCAGGGCGCGGACTGGCCCATCGACTGGGAGTCCCGGGCCCCCTGCCGCGCCGCGGCCGACGACGGCTACACCCACGGGTTCCGCTGCCCGGGCCGGTAAAGCGAAACGACAGCCTGACCGCGGCTGTCGTCTTGAGAACTGCCTAGCGAAATGGAGCGGGCGATGGGAATCGAACCCACATCTCTACCTTGGCAAGGTAGCGTTCTACCACTGAACCACGCCCGCGAAAGCGCTGTGATTATACCAAAAAAGCGGCGCGCCTAGGCCTGCGCGGGGCGCTGCGCGGTCTGGCCGTTCGGCTGGGAGGGCAGGATCGCCTCCTCCGCGGCGGAGCGGCGGTCCTCCTCCTCCATGGCCGCGACCACGTCCTCGAAGCAGCGCTCCAGGCGCTCCACCACGGCCCCGTCGAACTGCTTGCCGGACAGCGACTTGATGTGCGCCAGCGCGTCCTCCAGGCTCCAGGCGCCCTTGTAGACCCGCTTGGAGATCAAGGCGTCGAAGACGTCCGCCACCGAGACGATGCGCGCCTCGATGGGGATGGCCTCGCCCTTGAGCCCGTAGGGATAGCCCGTGCCGTCGTAGCTCTCGTGGTGGGCGATGGCGATGAGCGCGGCCAGGCGCAGGAGGCGGCTCTCGGCGTTGATGAGCATCTGGCTGCCGTAGATGGTGTGCCGCTTCATCTCCTCGTATTCCTCGGGGCTGAGCTTGTCCGGCTTGCGCAGGATGACGTCCGGGATGGCCACCTTGCCGATGTCGTGCAGGGGGCTGGCGTAGCGGATGTCCTCGGACTCCTGGTAGCTCATGCCCATGGCCGAGGCCAGGATGCCCGAGAAGCGGCTCATGCGGCGCAGGTGCTTGCCGGTGTCCTTCTGGTCCCGGAACTCGGCCACCAGAGCCATGCGGTAGATGGTCTCCAGGTGCGAACGGCGCAGGTCGTCGTAGAGGCTGGCGTTCTCGATGAAGGAGGCGGCCATGGTGGCGAGTATGCGCAGCAGGCCCTCGTCCTCGTCGGTGAAGGCGCCCTTGCTCTTATTGAGGACCTCGAAGACCCCCAAGACCTGGCTGTCGCGGCCCTTGAGCGGAACGGCCAGCACCGTGCGGGTCTGGTAGCCGGTGATGCGATCGAGGTCCTGCGTGAAGCGCGTGTCCCGGTAGGCGTCGCGGATGTTGACCGCGCTGCCGGTCCGGGCCACGAAGCCCGCGATGCCCTGGCCCAGGGGCATGCGCAGGATCTTCTCCTCCATGCCCAAAGCGATCTTGGTCCACAGCTCGCCCTTGTAGGAGTCCACCAGGAAGACCGAGCAGCGGTCCGCGTCGAGGATGTTGCGCACCTCCTCCGCGATGATGGTCAGCAGGGAGTCGAGCCGGCTCTCGGTCGCGATGAGGCGGCCGAAACGCGAGAGCAGGGTCTGCCTTTTCTCAAGCTCCTGCCTGCGTCCCATCGATGTCTCCTTGCGCGAGGGCCCGGGCGGCTAGTTCGGAGATGTGGACGACTTCGCATTCAGGATAGTATTTCTTCAGGCCCTGGGCAAGCTGGATGAGGCACGAGGTCCCGCTGGCCACCGCCAGCCGGGCCCCGGTGGCCGCGATACGACTCGCCTTCCGACGGACCAGGTCATCGGAAAGCGCCGGGTTGCGGAAGGCGTAGGCCCCGGCCCCGCCGCAGCACATGTCCGACTCGGCCAGCTCCCGGTAGGAGGCGCCGGCCAAACGCCGGACCGCGGCGCGCGCCTCATCCTTCAAACCCTGGCCGTGGCAGGCCCGGCAGGAGTCGTGGCAGGTCGTCGCGGGCAGGCGCGCCCCCGGCAGGGGCGCGGCCGCCAGCACCTCGGGAACGTCCCGCACGGCCGCGGCGAAGCGCTCCGCGCGCTTCCTCCAGTCCGGCTCGGAGAGGAAGAGCTGGGGGTAGGACTTGAGGAAGGCCACGCAGGAGGAGCAGTCCCCCACCACCGGGCCCTGGCCGCCCGCGGCCTCGAAGCGCGCGATGTTGCGCCGGGCCGCGGCCCGCGCGTCGGCCGCGTCGCCGTAGTTGTAGGCCAGCAGGCCGCAGCAGCCGTTGTCCATGAAGTCGCCTTCGCCGCGCAGGGCCTCCAGGACCGCCACGGTGGCCTCGCCCACCCGGGGGTAGAGGAAGTCGGAGCCGCAGGCGGCGAAGTAGAGCCACTGCGGGTCGGCGGCCGGAGGGCGCCGGCGCAGGATCTCGTGGAGGAAGGTCAGCGGGGCCTCCTGCACGTGCTCCTCGGCCAAGGCCAGGCCGGGCAGGCCGATGAGCCGCAAGACGGGCCGCGCCAGGGCCGTCAGACCGAGGCGCTTGGCGAGGTTGGCGGCCTTGAGCAGCAGTCCGAGCAGCTCCCGGTGCTCGGCCATGAGCCAGGTGAGAGCGCGCGCCAGCCGATGGGGCTCGGCGCTGAGCATGCGCCGGCCCTCCAGGACGATGTCCGCGGTCGCCACCTGGGCGTAGCACGCCGCCGTGCAGGCTCCGCAGAGCAGGCAGGTGTCGAGGCCGTCGCGCGCGCTGGCGGGATCCGCGAGCTTCTGCTCCATCAGCAGGCGCACCAGCTGGTTGCGGCCGCGCGCCGAGCGCGTCTCGTCGCCCGTGACCACGTAGGTCGGGCAGGCCTGCTCGCAGTAGCCGCAGCGGCAGCATTGGCTGGCCGCGTCGTAAGACGATTTCTCGCCCAGGTCCGTCAGCAGGCGCTTCAGCTGGAGGGTCATGGCTGGGCGCAGAACCAGGGGTTAAGGAGGTTGCGGGGGTCGAAGGCAGCCTTGACCCGCCTCTGCCAGGTCCCGGCCGCGAAAGGCCTGGGCTCGCCCGGGGCGCGCAGCTCCACGGGCGAGGAGTGCAGCCTCAGGGTCACGTCCACGATGACGCCCAGAGTCCCCCAGGAGCCCAGGACCAGGCGCGGCACGTCGTAGCCCGCCACGTTCTTGACCACCTTGCCGCCGAGGTCGACGACCTCCCCGTCGGCCAGGATGAGCCGCGCGCCCAACACGTCCTCGCGCAGTCCCGGCCAGGCCTTGGTCGCCAGGATCCCGCCCAAGGACCCGCCCAACTCGGGCAGACGCAGATGGAAGCCCTGGCTGGCCAGTTCCGCGCGCAGGCTGCGGGCCGAGACTCCGGCCTCGACCGTGATGGTGTAGTTGCCCTGGTCCCAGTCCAGGACGGCGTCCAACCGCGCGGTCGCCAGCTCCGCGCAGTCCGGCGGAACCCCTTTCCAGCGCGAGCCGCTGCCCCGCACCGCCATGGGCCGGCCCTGACCGGCGCAGGCCTTGACCTTCTCGGCCAGGAGCCGGGCCTGGGCGCTCAAAGGCCGCGGCGGCCGCGCGAGGGGCTCCTCCCCGGAGTCCTCATCCGGCCACATCTTGCCCGGGTTGGCCAGCCCCTCCGGGTCGATGGCGGCCTTGATGTCCCGGAACAGCCGCAGCGCGCGCGGCGCGTGCAGCCAGCGCATGGCCTCGCGCTTCTCCGTGCCGATGCCGTGCTCTCCGGAGAGCGAGCCTCCCAGTTCCACGCAAGCCCGGAGCATCTCCTGGCCGGCGGCTTTCACCCGTCTGGTCTGCTCAGGGTCGCGCTCGTCGTAGGCGATGTTGGGGTGGATGTTCCCGTCGCCGGCGTGGAAGAGCAGGGCGGGCTGTATTCCGTGCCGCGCCGAGATATCCCGGATGCGGCGCACCACCTCGGGCAGGCGGTCGCGGGGCACCACGCCGTCCTCCACCAGCACATTGGGCGCCAGGCGCGCGCAGGCCGCGTAGGCGCCGCGGCGCCCCTCCCAAAGACGCTCGCGGTCCTCGGCCTGCTCGGCCGAGCGCACCTCGCTGGCTCCGTGCACGGCCAACAGGCGCTCCACCTCCGCGGCCTCGCGGGCCGTGGACTCGGCGGAGCCGTCCATCTCGATGAGGAGGACCGCCTCGGTGTCCGGATAGCCGGCCTTGCGGTAGGCCGACACGGTGGCCACCGTGGCGCGGTCCAGGGCTTCCAGGGCGCGGGGCACCACCCCGGCCGCGATGAGCGCCGAGACGCAGCGCACCGCCGCCTCCACCGAGGGGAAGCCCGCCAGCACCGTGCGCACGGCCGCGGGCAGCGGCAGGATGCGCAGCCAGGCCTTGGTCACCACGCCCAAGGTGCCCTCGGAGCCGACCAGCAGGCTCATGAGCTCCGGGCCCGCGTCCTCGGCCGAGAAGCGCGCCAGCTCCCCGCCGGGCATCACCGCCTCCAAGGCCAGGACGTGGTCGGTGGTGACGCCGTACTTGAGACAGCGCGGCCCGCCCGAGTTCTCCGCTATGTTGCCGCCGATGGTGGAGACCCGGAAGCTCGACGGGTCCGGGGCGTAGTAATGCCCGGTGCGCTCCAGCTCCTCCTGCAGCTTGAGGTTGACGACCCCGGGCTCCACGACCGCGCAGAGCGCGGAGGTATCGATCCGCAGGATGCGGTCCAGGCGCGCCAGACAGAGGACCACCCCCCCACGCAGGGGCACGCTGCCTCCGGAAAGGTTGGTCCCCGCGCCCCGCGCCACGTAGGGTATGCCCCGGCGGCGGCAGAGCTCCACCACGCGGCGCACTTCTTCGGCGCTGCGCGGCAGGGCCACGGCCTCGGGCCTGCCCCGCGCGGACGCCCCATCATAGGAATAGGCGGCCAGCTGCGCCTCTCCGGTCAGCAGCGCCCCCGGCGCCAGGGCGTCCTGCAAGGCTGCGAAGTCTGGCTTGGTCATGTCCCGGCGCCGCGGGCCCCTGCGCGGGCCGTCCTACATCTGCCTTTTCGGAGGATCCGTCAGCGGCGGGGGCACTCCCTTGGGCAGGGGCTGTTCCGGGGCCGCGGGTTGCGGCGGCGGCGTGGGCTGGGGAGGCTCGGCCGCGGGCTCCGCCGGCACCGGCTTGGGGGCCGGGGGCGGGGTCGGG
>JAQUNT010000052.1 GCA_028717525.1 Elusimicrobiota bacterium | reverse complement strand
TTCTTGGGGACCACGAAGCCGCTGGCTTTGAGGCTCTTCAGGATGTCCGATTTGCCCACCGACCCGAAGAGCTTGCCTTCGGGGCTGGCGGGCATGGTGAAGGAGAGCTTGACGCCGGCGAGCTTGCCGGCCAGACCTTTGGCCGTATCGACCTCGGCGGCGACGAGCTTGGCGCGCTTGTCCTTGCACTTCTCCCATTCCCGGAGCACGGCGGCCGTGGCGGCCACGGCCAGACGCTTGGGCAGGAGGTAGTTGCGGCCGTAGCCGTCGGCGACCTCCTTAATGTCCCCGGCGCGGCCGAGGTTCTCAACGGCGGAACGCAGGATGACCTTCATGAGATTGACCTCTCTTAGGAGAACTCCCGGCTCAATACGTGACGTAGGGCAGCAGAGCCAGGTTGCGCGCCCTCTTGATGGCGCGGCTGAGGCTGCGCTGATGCCCGGCGCAGTTGCCGGTGATGCGGCTGGAAAGGATCTTGCCCGTGTCGGTCAAGAACGCCCGCAGTACCTGGATCTGCTTGTAGTCGATGTCGCGCACCTTCTCGGCGCAGAACCGGCAGACCTTGCGGCGGGCCGGGAACGGCGGCCGGCGCCGGCCCGTGTCGGGCCTGCGCGCGGGGGCGGCGGGACGGGACGCTTCGGCGGATGGAGCTGTGGGGGCCGCGGCAGGCGCGGCGGTGGTCTTCTGGGGTTCAGGCGCTGGCTGGGACATTTAGAACGGAGCCTCCTCGATTTCAGCTTCTCCGGCGGCGGCCCCGCCGGCGGCCTGGGACTTCTCGGGCGCCCCAGCCCCGGCGCTCTCGCCGGGCTGGCTCAGGAACTGGACGCGGTTGGCGACCACCTCGAAGACCGTGCGCTTCTGGCCGCTGTTGTCCTCGTAGTCGCGGGAGGAGAGCCGCCCTTCGACGGTCAGGGCCACGCCCTTCTTGGCGCGGTCCTTGGCGCGGTCCGCCGCCTCGCCCCAGATGACGACGTCGATGTAGAAGGCTTGGTCCTTCCATTCGCCGGTCTTGGAATCCTTGGTGCGGCGGCTGACGGCCATGCGGACCGTGGTCTTCGACTTCCCCGTGGACGTGGTGAAGTGCTCGCCGTCGCGCGTGGCGCGCCCGGCCAGAACGATGAAGTTGATCTCCGGCAGCCGGACCCCGGTGGACATCGCGCTAGGAGGCCTGGGCCGGAGCCTTGGGCTTCTTCTCCTTGGCCTTGTACTTGCGGTCCTGCGCCACTACGGTCATGTTGCGCAGCACGTCGCCGGCGACGCTGAAATTATGGCTGAGCTTGCGCAGCAGCGCCGGGTTGGCCCGGTACTTGAGGTAGGCGTAGACGCCTTCGCGCGCCTTGCCGATGAGATGGGTCAGCTTGCGGCGCCCCCAGATCTCATGGTTGACGACTTCGCCGCCTTCCCCGGCGATGACCTGCTTGGTCTTCTCGACCCACTCGGCGACCTCCGGGTCGGACAGGGCCGGCTTCATGATCAGGACGGTCTCATATATGCGCATAACCGAAATACGATAACAAATCTATAGAAACCTTACAAGAATAATCTGCACCTTGACGAGGCGCCCCCGGGCCTGTTATGCTGGGACCGATGATCCGGACCATGGTCGCGAGGTTTCTGCCCCTGGCCGCCGCCTGCTGGCTCCTGGCGGGCCCCGCGTGGGCCGACTCCTTCCCCTCCTGGTTCGCCAAGGCGCAGAAGGCGGCGGCGCGCCGCGACGACGACGCGGCCCTGCAGGCCTGGTCCAACGCCCTCCACCTATGGAAGTCCAAGGACAGCAAGCCCAAGAAGGCCCAGGCTCTGGCCGCGCGCGCCGCCCTCTACCAGAAGAAAGGCGATTGGGAGGCGGCCCTGAAGGACCTTTCCGGGGCCTTGAAGCTCAAGCCCAAGGACGCCGCCCTCTTCCACCGGCGCGGGGTCCTCTATCTCGAGCACGGCAAGGACTCCGAAGCCATCAGCGACTTCTACAAAGCCACGGCCCTCAAGCTCGACTTCGCCGAGGCCTTCTACGACCGGGGCCGCGCCTACGCGGCGCAGGGCGACGCCGAGTTCTCGAAAGAGGATTTCCGCACCGCCTGCAAACTGGGGTTCAAGAAGGCCTGCGCGAAGGCGGGCGCGGCGAAGTCCAAGGGCAAGGGCAAGCCTTCGGCTCCGACCGCGCCTGCGGTGGAGGCCTCCTCAGCCACGGCCGAGACGCCGCCGGTGGTCGAAGCCTCCTCCGCCCCCGCCGTCGATGAGCCCGCCCAGGCGGAAGCCCCGGCGCCCCAGGCCCCCGCGCCTCCGGCGCAGGCCGCGGCCGCGCCGACGGCCGCTTCGCCCTTGGAGGAGATACCCGTCGGCGAGATCACCATCGCCGAGGAACCGGCCCCGGCCGCGTACCAGCCGGATTTCCGCGCCTGCATCAACCGCATCCGCTCCTGCTCCGACAACGGCGACAGCTACAGCGCCTGCGTCTCCCGGGCCCGGCTCTGCGAGCAGTACCCCAAACCGGGCTGCTGCCCGCGCGACTGCGTGATCCTCTTCCAAGGGCTGCTCAATTCCAAGAGCGAGGCGGAGGCTTTCCGCGAGGTCTTCACCCCCCGCAGCAATTGCGTCTCCGTCCCCAAGCCGGCCTCCGACGCCTTCGAAGAAGCGCCCTGACCGCGGGCGGCCGGCGGGGCGCGGTATTCTTGACAAAAGATGACAGATTCCGTACATTGGTAGGGCTAGAAGGCACCCCAAGACACGGAACAGCATCATTTCCCATGAAACAAAAGCGCAAGGCCGCAAAGAAGCCCTTCCTGGGTGAAGTCCCGGAAGTCATGGACATCAAGACCTTGGCTCAGTACCTCGGTCTGGGGCGCTCCAAGATCTACGGGCTCATCCGCCAGAGGAGGATCCCCGCCTCGCGCATCGGGCGCCAGTACCGCTTCTCCAAACCGCTCGTAGACGCCTGGCTGCGGGAACGCCTCATCACGCCGCAGCCGGAGCAGCAGATCCCGCTGTTCAAGCCCAACAAGTAGGCCCGTCGAGGCTCCCGGGATGCCCCGTCGAGAAACCCCTTGCATCTCCGTCTGAGATGTGGTAAATTCTATCCACAAAGGGATGCATGAGTCGTCATCCCGCCGAGTGAAAACGGAGGAAGACAGAATGGCAAAGAAGTCAGAGAAGGTGGTCAAGGCCGACGTCAAGCGGGAGAAGGGTTTCCTTTACTTCATCGACAAGCAGGGCGACATCGCCCGCACCAAGATGGCCCGCGGCGGCAAGAAGGGCGGCGGACGCGAGAAGGTCCACAAGTGCGGCATCAAGAAGGAGCAGGGCTACCTCTATTACCTGGACAAGCAGGGCGGCGTCTCCCGCTCCAAGATGGTCAACGCCTAAGCGTCGACCTTCGAACGACCCCCGTCGCCTCTGGCGGCGGGGGTCTTGTTTTTGTAGAGTCTGGGCCATGCCGGGAGCGGACTCTCGCAAAGAAGACTGGACGCCCCTCTGCGCCGAGGCCGCGCTGGGCGGCCTGGCCGCCCTGGCCGTGGTGCGCGACGGCGATCTGGTCCGCGACCCGGACCTGCGCCGCCTGCTGGGCGAGGTGGCCCGGGAGGCCGCGGCCGCGGCCCGGAGCGCCGGCCGGCGCCTGAGCGCAGACCCGGCCTCCATCGCGGCCCGGCGGTGCCGAAAATCCCCGCAGCGCCGCCATCCTTGGCTGACCGCTCTGCGCCGAGGCCGCAGGACCGGGGCGGAGCGCGTGTTCGGCCCCCTGCTCGCCGCTGCGCGCGCCGCGGGCGCGCCGGCCCCGCGTCTGGGACTCATCGCCGCGGTGCTCGCGAGGCTGGAGCGGACCCCATGAGCGCTCAGCTCCTGGACGGCAAGTCCCTGGCGGCCGACATCCGAGCCGGCCTGCAGGAGGACATCGCGGCCGTGCTCCAGGCGCGGGGAGCGACACCCCGGCTGGCCGTGGTGACCTGCTCGCAGGACGCCGCGGCCGGGGCCTACCTGCGCGCCAAGCTCAAAGCCGCGGCCGAGACCGGCCTGGCGGCGCAGGCCTATCCCTGCGCCGAAGGGCCCGCGAGCCTGCTGCGCCGCCTGGGGGAAGACCCCGCCGTTGACGGCATCATCCTGGAGCAGCCCGTCCCGAAAGGCGGGGACGCTGCCGAGGCCTTCGCGGCCATCCCCCCGGCCAAGGACGTGGAAGGGGTCAACCCCCTCAGCTACGGCCGGTTCTTCCTGTGCAAGAGCTCGGCCGAGATCGCGGCCTCCGGGGTGTTCCCGCCCTGCACGGTCTCGGCCATGATCCTCCTTCTGGAGCGCTCGCGCCTGCCCGCCGCGGGCAAAGAGGCCGTGGTGGTGGGGCGCTCCGAGATCCTGGGACGGCCCGCCGCGCACTACCTCAGCGCCCTGGACGCCACGGTCACCTTGTGCCACTCCCGGACCGTGGACCTGGCCGCCCACGTGCGGCGCGCGGACATCGTCTTCGCCTGCCTCGGCCGCGCCGGCTTCATCATGGGCGGCTGGATCAAGCCCGGCGCCGTGGTCGTTGACGCCGGCATGAACCGGCTGGGGGAAGCCTGGGTGGGAGACGTGGAGTCCGCGGCCGCGGCCGAGCGCGCCGCCTTCATCACGCCGGTCCCGGGCGGAGTGGGGCCGGTCACCACGGCCGTGGTGCTGGCCAACACCGTCGCCGCGGCCAAGCGCGGCCTGCGGGCCTAGCGCCTGCCGCCCAGGATCGAGCCCAGCACGCCGCGGATGATCTGGCGGCCCACCGTGCTCCCGATGGAGCGCGCCGCGCTCTTGGCGAAGGCCTCGACCAAGCCGTCCCGCCGGCGCCCCGGGGCGGGGCTGGCGGAGGGCTCCGCGAAGACGCTCTGGGGCCGGCGCGGCTCCGGGGCCGCCACAGCGGCCGGCTGGCTGGCCCGCTCCTCGGAGCGCTTCTTGAGCACCTCGTAGGCCGATTCCCGGTCCACGGACTTCTCGTAGTTGCCGAAGTGGATCGAGCCCGCGATGGTCCTGCGGCGCTCATCAGGCGTGACGGGCCCCACGCGGCTGCGCGGCGGGCACACGAAAGCGCGCCCCACCGCCGCGGGCGCGCCGTCCTCCTGCAGGAAGGAGACCAGGACCTCGCCCACGCCCAACTCGCTGATGGCCTTCTCCACGTCCAGCTCGGGGTTGGGCCGGAAGGTCTGCGCCACGACCTTGACCGCCTTCTGCTCCAAAGGCGTGAAGGCCCGCAGGGCGTGCTGGACGCGGTTGCCCAGCTGGGCCGAGACCCGGTCCGGGACGTCACCCGGGCTCTGGGTAACGAAGTAGACGCCCACGCCCTTGGACCGGATGAGCCGGACCACCTGCTCGATCTTCTCGAGCAGGGCCGGCGGGGCATCCGAGAACAGGAGGTGCGCCTCGTCGAAGAAGAAGACCAGCTTGGGCTTGTCCAGGTCCCCCGCCTCGGGCAGGCGCTCGAAGAGCTCCGCCAGCAGCCAGAGCAGGAAGGTGGCGTACACCTTGGGCCGGCCGGCCAGCTGCTCGGCCGACAGGATGTTGATGATGCCCCGGCCGTCGCCGCAGGTCTGGATCAGGTCGAAGACGTCGAGCATCGGCTCGCCGAAGAACTGGCCGCCACCCTGCGTCTCCAGCTCCAGGAGCCCCCTCTGGATGGCGCCGATCGAGGCCTTGGAGAGGTTGCCGTACTCCGTAGTGAAGGAGGCCGCGTTGTCGCCCACGTGCTGGACCATGGCGCGCAGGTCCTTGAGGTCCAGGAGCAGCAGGCCGTTGTCGTCGGCGATCTTGAAGACCGCGGAGAGGACCCCGCCCTGCACCTCGTTGAGGTTCAGGAGCCGGCCCATCAGCAGGGGTCCCAGGTCGGAGATCGTGGCCCGGATAGGGTGGCCGTCCTGGCCCAGGACGTCCCAGAACGCCACGGGGAACTCCAAGGGCGTGTGCTCGGAGAGCCCCAGGAGCTTGACGCGCTGCGCGATCTTGGGGTCGTCGGCCCCTTTCTGGCTGAGCCCGGCCAGGTCGCCCTTGACGTCGGCCAGGAAGACCGGCACGCCGATCGAGCTGAAACCTTCCGCCATCCTCTGCAGAGTGACGGTCTTGCCCGTGCCCGTGGCCCCGGCGACAAGACCGTGGCGGTTGGCCATGCGGGGCAGGAGGAAGAATCCGGTCTTCTTGCGGTTCTGGGCCACGAGGATGGGTTTGTTCATGCGGCTATTATATAATACCGGACTTCTGACGGAGGGATCCTTATGGAAGAGCGTCTGAGCGCAGATGAGCTGGCGGCCTTGGTGCGGCGGGTGTTCCGGCCCCGCCCGGGCGAGGGCGGCCTGGCGATCCTGACCGACCTGCCCGACCGGCGCGGCCCGGACCACCCCCGCTGGCAGGCCCGGCGCCGGCTCGCGGCGGACTGGACCGCGCAGCTGCGCAGCCGGAGTTCCGAGCTGGGCTTCGCCACCCATCTGGCGCTCTATCCCAACGTCCACGCCAACAACGCGGACCTTCCCGCATCCGCGTGGCTCCGCGAGGGCGGCCCCTTACCGGCTTGCGCCGAGGAGCTCGACCCGGCCGCAGGCCTGCGCTGGGCGGAGCTCTTCGCCGCGCATCCGCTGGTCATCGCCATGACCGAGTTCTCGGCCACGGCCCCCTTGAAGATGGCGGCCAAGTCCCTGCGCTTCCGGGCCGCCACCATGCCCGGCTTCCGCGCCGAGATGGTGCCGGCCCTGCGCCTGGACTACGGGGAGGTCAACCGCCGCGTGGAGCGCCTCAAGGACCTCCTGGACCGGGCCGGCGGAGCGGACCTGCGCTGGAGCACGCCCGCGGGGGACTGCGACCTGCACCTGGACCTGCGCTTCCGCGAGGCGCACGCCTCGGGCGGCCTGCTCGACCAGCCCGGCACCGCGGGCAACCTCCCCTCCGGGGAAGCCTACATCGTCCCCTACGAGGGGGAGCGCGCCGGCGAGCCCAGCCGCAGCGCGGGGGTGCTGCCCGTGCAGTTCGGGACCGAGGTGGTGCGCTACCGCGTGGCCGGCAACCGGGCCGTGGCGGTGCTCTCGCAGGGGCCCCGCTCCCGCGAGGAGGCCGCCCTGCTGGCCAAAGAGCCGGCCTACGGCAACCTGGCGGAGCTGGGCCTGGGCGTGCTGGCGGGCTTCGGCATCAGACCCATCGGAGAGACTTTGCTCGACGAGAAGCTGGGCCTGCACATCGCCTTCGGCCGCAGCGAGCACTTCGGCGGCCAAGTGGGGCCCGCGTCCTTCTCGCGCCCCGAGGCCGTGGTCCACATCGACCGCGTCTACGTTCCCGAGGCCCAGCCCGGAGTGCTCGTGGCCGCGGTGGACCTGCGCATGGAGGACGGCGCGGTCCTGCCCCTGATGCGCGACAACGACTACGTGGCGGACTTCCGCTAGAGCTGTCCGAGGACGCGTTCGCACAGGCCCGCCGCGCCCGCGAATCCCAGGGAGGGCGAGGGAGCGGCCGCGTGCCAGCCCGCGCAGGGGAACCCCGTCTCAACGACCGGGATGCGCGCCGAGGCCCGGCTGAGCTCGGCCGTCTCGCAGCGGGACCCGCAGAGCAGGCCGAGGCTGCCGTCCCGGGCCAGCTCCGCGATCCGCTTTCCGGCCTCGGCCAGGGACGGGTTGCAGAGGACCTGCAGGTCCCGCGGCGGCTCCGCGCCGCTCTCCCGGAGCAGCCTGAGGAACCCTTCTCGGCCGCCGAGGCTCTCGTCCCGCAATCCGACCAAAGCCGGAGCCAGCCGCGCCTCGGCCGCGAAGGCCGCGAGGCCAGCGGCCAGCGGGGTGTCGGCGAAGATGGCGCTGCGCCGGCCTTGGAGCTTGCGCCTCAGGGCTCGGAGAGCCGGCTCGGCCCGGCTGCGGCCTTCCTTCACGGCGGCCGCGATGGCCGCCCCCGGGACCCCGAGGCCGGCTCCGACCCGGCGCAGCCAGGCCTCGGTCCCGGACACTCCCACCGGCAGCCCGGCGCGCACGACCCGCCGGCCGGCGGCCGCCTTCTCCAGGGCCGCCGCATCGGGGAAATAGGGCAGGAGGACGAGGCTCTCGCTGTCGGCCGCGTCCAGGAGGCGCGCGAAGGGCTCCCCCCCCAGGAGGGCGTGGCCCGGCCGCAGCCCCAGGCTGGAGAGCAGACCGTCGAGAGCCGCGGCGTCCGCGAGCACGTCAGGCTCGTGGCGATGGAAGAAGAACCCCGCGACCGAGGCGCTGCCCGGGCGGGGGCGCCGCTCCCGGAACGGCAGCCGGGTCAGGAGTCTGGACAGGACCGCGGCGTAGCCTTCGTAGAGGTCCCCCTCGAAGCCGAGGGTGCGGATGTAGTCCACGGGACAGGACAGCTCGGCCGCGGCCCGGGCGACCGCGCCGGCGATGTCTTCGCCCGCCATCTCGATGAAGGTGGACGCCACCACGGCCATGTAGGCCGGCCGGCGCTTGTCGTGCCAGCTGCGCAGATAGGGCCCGACCCGGGCCGCCGAGCCCTTGATGAAGGCGATGTCCGAGAGCTCGGTGTAGCCTTCCCGGTGCAGGGCGGGGCGCGCCCGGTCGTGCAGCATGAGTTGGTTGGCGCATTTGTACTTGCAGCCCACCCCGGTGTGCAGGACCAAGAAGGCGTCCGGGATGGCGTGCAGAGCCAGGCTCACGCCCGTCATGCGGCCGCAGTTCTGGATCTTGAGCGCGAAATCCGACGCGGACCGCTGGGGCAGAGCCATGCCGTCACCGCCTCCGTTCCAGGAGAGCCCGGATCCGGGCGATGTTGGCCAGGCAACCTTGGAAGAAGGGGGCCAGCGACCTCGCGGCCACGATGGGGACCTGGGCCCGGTCCGCCTCGGGCCCGGCGTGGCCGCCCAGGTAGGCCAAGGAGAACCCGACCTTGCGCAGGATGCCCGGCAGCTCTATGGGGTCCGGGAAGACCAGGAACGGCTCCCGGCGGCCCAAAGAGCGCAGGCGCGCTCCGATGCGGCGCTTGGAGTCGGCCTCCGGCGCCCCTTGGACCAGCAGGGCGGCTTGGAAGCCCAGTTCCGCGAAGAACTCCAGGTCTCCGAGACCCTCGTAGGCCAGGAGATCTCCCTCGTAGTTGTTGCACATGCGCAGGGCGTAGGCCAGACGCAGGCCCCGGAACTCGGCCCGGAACCGCGCGATGGCGCGGCCGCAGGCCCGGGCGTCGCGGTCGACCGCGCCCGGGACCCGGCCCTGGACGCCGAAGCGCCTGGCGATGGTCTCGAAGAACATCCGGCTCTGGCCCAGCCCGACCGGCAGGGGCACATCCTCCACGCTCATCCCCCGGGACTCCAGCGCTGCGGCGAAGCGGGGATAGAGGGTTCGGTCCACGATGAAGGCCGCGCCGGCCTCGCCGAGCCTGCGCCATTCCTCGATCCCCTCTCCGTGCGGGAAGCTCCCCACCGGCCTGGGCCCGAGGCGCGCGAGGATATTCTCCAGCTCGGAGCCCCCGTCCCTGGGCAGCCCCACCAAGATCAGGCCCTTGCCTTTCCTGCCGGGGCCGCGCCGGGCGAGGGTGGAGAGGCCGGTGTAGAT
>JAQUNT010000051.1 GCA_028717525.1 Elusimicrobiota bacterium | reverse complement strand
CGCGAGAAGGCCAGGAAGGCCTGATTCTCCAGGCGGTCCGAGTTGACCGCGCCGATGACGCTGCGGCCCCCGCCCTGCATGCGGTAGAGCCTGCGGCTGGAGCCGTCGCCCTTGAGCGGAGCGCAGGACTCGGGGCTCTGCCCGTAGCGCTTCTGATAGAGCTGTCGGAGGGCCTCTTCCATGGACCCTGCCATTGTACCATACGAAAATGTATGATTATGAGCAGCCCCGCTTTATAAGGAGAACTAATATGAAATTCAAGGACTTCGACGAGTTGGTCCGGATGGTGAAGGGCAAATCCAACCGCATCGTCTCCCCGGGCGCCAACAACGCCGAGGTCATCGAGGCCATCAAGATCGCGGACGGCTACGGGCTCATCTCCGGGGGCATCCTCATCGGCGTCAAGTCCGAGATCGAGTCCTTGGCCGCGGCCGCCAAGCTCGACCTCAAGAAGTTCGAGCTGGTGGACTGCTCCGACAAGGCCGAGATGTGCAAGAAGGCCGTGGCCTTCATCAAGGAGGGCAAGGGCGACTTCCTGGTCAAGGGCGGGGTGGACACCGCGCTCTACGCCAAGGCCATCCTGGACAAGGACGCCAAGCTGGTCCCGGAGGGCGGGACCCTCAGCCACTTCGTGCTCTTCCAGACCGCCCATTACCACAAGCTCTTCGGCGTGACCGACGCGGCCCTCCTGATCTCCCCGACCTTGGAGCAGAAGAAGAAGATCATCGAGAACGCGGTCGGCCTCATGCGGGCTTTGGGCGTGGACAAGCCCAAGGTCGCTATGGTCTGCCCGGTTGAGAAGGTCAACCCCAAGATCCCCAGCACGGTGGACGCCGACGAGCTCTCCAAGATGAGCAAAGACGGCCGCCTCCAGGACTGCGTGGTGGAGGGGCCCTATGACGTCTACATCTCCGTGGACCGCAAGCTGGCCGACGAGAAGGGCGTCAAGGGCGGCGAGGTCCCGGGCCAGGTGGACATCATGGTCTTCCCGGACCTCGACGCGGCCAACCCGGTCTACAAGTGCATCACCTACTTCGCCGAGGGCATGAAGTCCGCGGCTCTGGTGGCCGGGGCCTCGGTGCCGGTCATCTTGCCCTCGCGCACGGACCCGCCCCTGACCAAGGCCCTGTCCATCGCCTTGGCCTCCTTCATCAAGGAGCAGAAGCGGGTCGCGGCCTAGCTGCCGCGCGCTAGACCCGGCAGGAGCAGCCCTTGCGCCGCAGGAGCTCCTTCTGCCGCCGCACCGGGTCCACCCAGCGGTCCTGGCGGCCCCGGCCCGTGGCCAGCCGCCGGGGCAGGGGGCTGCGGTGCTGGTAGCCCCGGCGCCGCATCTCCGCGACTTCCAGGTCATGGCGCCGGAACAGGGCTTTGAGCCGGCCCTGCCAGCGCAAAGTCTCGGGGTGGCGAGAATAGCCTTTCTTGTTCCGGGTGATGACGCTCCAGATCGCGTGCAGCTCGCGGTGCTCTCCCAGCAGGTGCTGGCGGCAGAGGAGCCGGGGCGGCAGGTCCCAGATGCGCATGGTCCAGGATATCAAATAGCCCCCTTTGAGGTTCCTTTGACAGCTGGGTGGTAAACTTCTTCTAATGATTCTGGACGGACCCAAGGAGGATCCCATGACCAAGACGACCTGGCTCGCCTCCGTCAGCCTGGCCGCGCTGCTGCTGGCCCCCGCCGTCAGCCGCGCCCAGGAGGAGCCCAACCAGCTCGGGGTGGGCGCCTACATCGGCGTGCCCTTCGGGTTCTCCGCGAAGTACCTGGTGGACCGCCGCAACGCCGTGGACCTGGCCGTCGGCGCGCAGGGCAGCAACCTCGACTTCCACGCGGACGTGCTGACCCATTTCCGGGACCTCTCCAAGCAGCCCCCCAAGGGCAAGTTCGCCCCCTACCTGGGCATGGGCTTCAAGGTCGAGGATCAGGGGCAGACCCTGTTCGGCATCCGTTTCCTGGGCGGCGCAGTCTACCTGATCGAGAAGACGCCCCTGGAGGTCTTCGCCGAGATCGCCCCGGTCCTGCGCATGGCGCCCAGCATGGGCAGCAACCTCGACGGCGGCGTGGGCGTGCGCTATTATTTCGGTCTGGGAACAGCCGCCCCGGCGAAGAAGTAGCGCCCCGCAGCGCCCGGATGGGGCGGCGGCACGATTGTGATATCATAGCCGCCGACCGATGAGCGATCCCGTTGCGCAGTCCCCCGGCCGCATCGTCATGCACGTGGACATGGACTGCTTCTTCGCGGCCGTGGAAGAGCGCGAGGAGCCGAGCCTCCGGGGCCAGCCCGTCATCATCGGCGCGGACCCCAAGGGCGGGCTGGGACGCGGCATAGTGGCCACCTGCAACTACGAGGCCCGGCGCTACGGCCTGCACAGCGCCATGCCTATCTCCAGCGCCTACCGCAAATGTCCCCAGGGCATCTACCTGCGGCCGCGCTTCTCCCTATACAGCCAAGCCAGCCGCAAGGTGATGGATATCCTGCGCCAGAGCGCCGACGTCCTGGAGCCCGCGGGCATAGACGAAGCCTACCTCGAAGTGAGCTCACGCGGGAGCTTTCCTGCCGCCCGCGACCTGGCTCTGGAGATCCGGAAGAGGATACAGGTCGAAGAGAAGCTCTCCGCCTCCGTGGGCGTGGGTCCCAACAAGCTGATCGCCAAGATCGCCAGCGACCACCGCAAGCCCGGGGGTCTGACCGTGGTCATCCCCCGGCGCGTGCCGGAGTTCCTCGGCCCCAAGGGGGTGGGGGCCCTGCGCGGCGTGGGGCCCAAGACCAAGGAGCATCTTGAAGGCATGGGCTTTCGGAGGATCTGCGAGCTGCTGGCCGCGTCCGAAGCCGGGCTCATCCAGGAGTTCGGGAAGTTCGGGACCTTCCTGTGGCGGCAGGCCCGGGGCCTCGACGACCGGCCCGTGGACCCGGACTGGGTGCAGAAGTCCATCGGCCGCGAGCACACCTTCGAGACCGACACCGCGGACCTCGGGCTGGTCCACTCGGTGCTGAGCGCCTGCGTGCGCGAGGTCCACCGGGAGATGACCGCGGACGGCCACTGGTGCCTGACTTTGACCGTGAAGGCGCGCTACGAGGGCTACGAGACCCATTTCCGGCAGACCACCCTGAAGCAGCCCACGGGCAGCCTCGCCCATCTGCAGAGCGGAGCCCTGGCCCTGCTGGAGCCCTTCCAGAGGCAGGGCCGCCGGTTCCGGCTCATCGGCTTCTCCGTCTCGAACTTGGTCCCGCCCGAGGACCTGCTGCCCCTCGAAGATCGGGGACACAATACTTGATTCACGGGCCCCAAGGCGGTCTGGGGGCCGAGATAAGTATGGTGTCCCCGAACTCTACTTCTTGAGCAGGCCGCGGATCTTCTTGACCGCCCAGGCCACGGGCTTGACGAAGGGGCAGTCCAGCAGGTTCTTGAGGGCCTGCTTCATCGGTGACTGCGCCACCACGGGCTCGGGGCTCACGGGATAGCCGCCCTGGAACTCGGGGCTGGCGGCCACGGATTCGTCGGCCATGTACATGATGGGCCGGCGCTTGGCCTTGAGGCTGACGAGGTAGATGAGCAGGTCGAGGGCCTGCTGGATGGCGAAAGTGGCCCAGAACATGGGCATGCCGCCGGAGCCGAAGAACACGCCGGTCAGGCAGAAGAACAGGTCGCGGATCTGCTGGATCGCCGAGCGCTGCCAGCGCGAGATGCGGCCATTGTCATAGAGGGCGTTGAGCCCTTGGTAGCCCAAGGAGCCGAAGAAGGAGCCGATCACGGTGGACATCCCCATGTCCTTCCAGTACTGCAGCGACCAGGGGGGCACGGTGTTGGGCAGGGCGGTCCAGGCGATGAAGCGGAACAGGGCGCCCCAGAACTGGCCGTAGATGAGGTTGAAGATGGACTGGTAGTTGAGGCCCTTCTCCTTGCCGAGCTTGTTCTGGAAATTGGACCAGGTGTTGATCCAGAGGCCGTGGAACAGGTTGAGGCCGATGGACACGCTCAGGGCCGCGATCAGAGCCAGGGGGTGGCCGGTGTACATGCTGCCCCAGACCCCGATGGTCATGACCGTGGGCACGGCCTTGGAGACCACGCCGCCGATGAGTTCGCTCGTGGTGGGGGCGGTGTAGGCGTCGTAGATGGTCTTGCCGAGATAGGCGAACTGGCGGAAGGGCCAGGTGACGGGAGCGAGGACGTAGCGTCCGAAGCGGCTGTTGAGGACCGCTGCCTTCTGCTGCTGCGCAGTGGCGGCCGGGCCGGTCTCGGCCGGCGCCGCGGCGGGCTTCCCGGCGACGGAGATCTTCTCGATTTCGAACTTGGCCGTGACGCCCATGGCGCGCAGGGACTCGTTGACCCGCTTGGCGTCGGCGTCCGTGAGGCCGCCCTCCGGCGCGTTCTTGGCCAGGATGAGGCGGACCCGGCCGAGCTTGTTCAGGCTGTCCGTGAGCTCGGGATGAGCGGCCAAGGTCTGGGGGAGCTCGGCCAAGGAGGCGACCACCGGGGCTTGGTCGGCGCGGGTGATGTAGATCCTGGTCCGGGCCAGGGCCGCGGAGGCCTCGGCCTGGGGGACGGCGACGGAGCGGCTCTGCGCCGGCGCGGCGGGCTTGAGGCCCGAGCCGATGAGCTGGCCCGGGCCGACGGCGACCGGGAGCTCCGCGGAGTCGGACTTGAGCTGGGAGCCGGTGAAAACGGTGTCGAGGACCTGGGCCTTGCCCGCGGAGTCCGGGGCTTGGGAGATCCGCTCCGCGCCGGCCTGCAGGACGAGCTGCGCGGAGACGACCTCGGCCGGAGCCTGGGACTTGTCGGCTTGCGGCGCGGCCGGGAGCAGGGGCGCGGCGGCCGAGACCAAGACCGCGGCCTGCACCAGCGGCATGGCCTGGGGCGCGGTCTTCCCGGCCTCGACCACCGCGGGGGCGGCGGACAGGGACTTGATGGAGCCGCTGAGGCCGGCCGGGGAGAGCTGGATGGCGCCGGGCGCCACCTGGATGAGGGAGACGCCCGAGCCGCCCGTCTTGCCCGTGGTCGGAGAGCCGGTCTCGGTGACCGGGGTGCTCTGGCCCGCGTTGGCCGCGGCGTAGCACTCCAGGCCTGGGGAGACGAGGACGAGCGCGAGGCTGAGCGCCGCGCTCGTCGAGGCCTTGATGAGTCTTCCGGTCCTGGCCATCTTCTTCCCCTGCACCTGCGATAGTATAGGCTCGCGCGGAAGAGAAAGGCTGGGCCCAAGGGGCAGGAGGGGCTGAATTTAGGGCCCTGCGCGCCTTGGGACCTTTGCCGGACTCTTCAATGCTAGCTTAGCTCCGGAAGGCCGAAATGGCAAGGCCTTTTTTCGGGCTCAGGAGGGCAGAGAGAAGCAGCGCGCGGCCAGCCCGTCGAGCCGGGCCAGGGCGCCTTTGTCGTGGACGCGCACGAACTCGGGGTCCCGGAAGAAGGTCGTGAAGGCCGCGTAGGAGCCCCAGGCCAGCACCAGCACGGACGTGGTCAGCACGGTGTAGAACCACTGGTAGCCGAAGCTGGCGAAGAGGCCGAACTGCATGGTCAGGCTGGAGAGCTGGTAGAGGTGCATCATGGTGTTGTGGCTGATGCAGCCCGTCTTGCGCATCTGATTGATGGCCGGGATGAGCGGCCCGCCCGAGAGCATGCCCTGCATGATGTTGAGGAAGATGAGGCCGATGCCGGACCAGGTGTAGGCCAAGGGGTTCTCGCCCAGCGGCCCCAGCACCAGGCGGTTGAGGAACTCGAAGCCGCAGAGCTGGAAGTACACGAAGAAGAGGTCCCCGAAGTAGGCCTTGTACACGCGCAGCAGGCCCGTCATCTTGCCCAGGAACTTCATGTAGGTCTGGCCGAACACGGTGAAGACCGCGTCCTGCAGCTGGTACCAGGAGGTCGAGATCACCGCCCGCATGACGGGCAGTTCGCCCTTCTGCACGCTCGCGATCATGAAGACCAGGCGCACGCCCAGGTTGAGGCCGAAGGTCTTGTAGATGAGGTAGCGGAAGTCCTGCTGGTTGGGCTTGGTCATGCAGGACTTGAAGATGGCCTTCATGTTGCGGAAGAAGTCCATGTCGAACTCGATGAGCCCCTTCTTCCGCGGGGCCGGCCTGGCGTGGGCCTCGGCCTTGGCGTGCTTCTCCTTCTGGTACTGCTTCTTCTCGCGGTCGTCGAGGAAATAGCCCTTCAGGCCCTCGAAGAAGGCCGTTTCGTGCAGGGGCACCTTGCAGCAGACCGCGTCGTGGAAGCGCTGGCGCACGGCGCGGATGAAGCTGCGGTCCTCGGGCGAGATCTCGGAGAGCAGGTTGCCGCCCATGCCCTCGGAGTAGGTGCGCGTCGGGTAGACCACCACGTAGACGCCCTCGGCGCCGGACAGGAGCTCCTGGTTCTCGTCGGAGAAGAGCGTCTCCGGGCGGACCTTGCGCAGGTCCCCGTTGCCCTGATGCCCCAGGTCGTCGGCGCGGCAGAGGTAGTAGGCGCGCTCGAAGTGCGTGGCGTCGTCCTTCTTGACGGCGGTGTCCATGGCCAGGATCACCGCGCTCTTCGGGTCGATCTGCGGACCGCCGGGCTTGTGCATGGGGGCCTCTACATTATAGCTATAGTTCGAACAGCACGTGGTCGAAGATCTTGGGCAGGTCCGCCCCGGGCTGGCCGTCGAGCGCGAAGAAGCTCCAGTCCTCCTTCTTGTCGCCGATGGCGCGCGGCTCGCCCAGATAGCCGTCCCAGGTGGAGACGAAGACCTTGACGCCGGAAAAGGTCTGGAGGGAGTCGAAGAAGCGGTTGGAGAAGGTGAAGGTGATGCGGCGCCTCTTGAGGTCGGCTTGGTCCGTCACGTCGCCCAGCAGCGGCGCGCCGTAGGAGCCGGGCGTGGAGTCCTCGGCCCCGAAGGAGCGGATGCCCCAGCCGTAGAGCAGGAAGCCCGCGTTGAACTCGAAGTCGTTGCGGGAATGGCCCAGCTTGGGGAAGAACTTGCGGCCCGGCTGGCCGGGGAAGTCGAAGAGCACGTTGAAATAGACGTGGTCGTAGCCGTGCGGCGGGTTCCAGTCGTTGGTCACCTGCGCCATGCGCAGGCGCAGCTGCAGGTCCCGGCCGCTGGTGTAGGCCGCCACGGACTCCAAGGAGAGCTGGCCGCCGTAGCTCGGGTCGGCCGGGGCATGGACCTTGCGGCTCAGGCCGCCCTTCTGGTCGCCGGGGACCTTGGCCCGGGCCAGAAGCTGGTACGGGTTGCGTACTTTCAAGGGTACGGCAGGCGAGAGGATGTGCCCGCCCGCCTTGGTCGCGGCGAGCAGGGCCATGGTGTGCGGCCCGTTGCCCAGGGCCGCCGTGTCGAGGGCGAAAGCGCCGGAGAGGTTGTCGAGCTTGATGCGGCGGCCGTAGTTGTCGTCGGCCAGCAGGCAGAGCTCCGCCACTTCTTCGGGCTTCTCCACTTCCAGAGCCAGGCTGAGAGTCCCTTTGACCGCCCCGGCCGGGCAGTCCCGCAGCTCCAGGCCCGCGGCCGCCGGCGCGCCGGCCGTCTCCGTGCGCCGGCCCTTGATGAGCAGGTAGGATTCCGGCGCCATGGCCAGGGATTTGGGCGCGGTGGTGCGGCCTTCGGAGGAGAGCAGGACCTCGCTCGCCGCGAAATGCGCGGGCAGCTCGTAGAACATGGCGTCGGGCGCGGTGTTGAAGACCGCCAGACAGGTCTCGTCCCGGTAGGTCATGGAGTAGGCGAAGAGCCCGCATCCCTCGCTGGTGCGCTCGACCGCGCAGTCCCCGTGCGCGAACACGGGGTCCTGCTTGCGCAGCTCGATGAGCTTGCTCAGGAAGGCCGCTGGGGGGGCGCTCCGGTCGAAGTGCTTGTCGTCGAACATCTTCTGGCGCGAGAGCGTGAAGCCGGCTTCGGTGCCGTAGGTCAGGCAGGGGATGCCGGGCAAAGTGAAGAGCGCCAGCAGGGACTGCTGCACCGCGGCGGCCGAGCCCCGGCTGCAGATGCGCTCCACGTCGTGGTTGTCGAGGAAGTTGATCCAAAGGCGGCGGTTGTGGCGCCGGGCGCGCAGGGCCCGGCCCAGGCGCGCCGTGGGGAGCTTGCGGAAGAAGACCTGCGTCAGGGCCTCGTTGAGGGGCAGGTCTATGGCGGAATCCAGGCGCTGGGCCGCGCCGTCCTTGATGTAGCGGTTGATGGCCTTGTAGTCGTAGGACCAGACCTCGCCGAAGACGAAGAAGTCGTCCTTGCCCAGGCTCTGCGCGAAGGGTTTGATGCCGGGGTCCGCGCCTTCCTCGTCGTGGAGGAAGCGCTCGTAGAAGTCCTCCGGCGTGTAGTAGACGGTGTCCACGCGGAAGCCGTCCACGCCCGCGGTCTCGATCCAGTAGCGGTAGATCTCCTTGAAGCGTTTGAGCACCGCGGGATTTGCCAGATTGATGTCGTCGAGGTCGCCCATCGCGTAGGTGAGCGTCTGCTCGCGGCTGTTGAAGTCCGTGATGTTGGGCGTGAAATTGTAGACCGCGGCGGCCTTGTGCTCCGGGATGTTGGGGTTGTTGAGCCGGAAGAGCGGGTCGTTGGGCGCCTTGGGCGGCAGGTCGGGCGGGTAGGAGCCGTCGAGGCTCCGCCAGTTCTTCTCCGGGCGGGCGGGGTCGTAGTCCTTGGCGTCCACCGTGAAGTAGTTGCCCGTGTGGTTGACCACGATGTCCTGGATGACCTTCAGTCCCAGCTGGTGCGCTGCTTTGACGAGCTCCTGGTAGTCCTCCAGCGTGCCGAAGTGCGGGTCGATCTTGGTGAAGTCGTAGGCCCAGTAGCCGTGGAAGCCGCGGGTCTTGATGTAGGGGTTGATCCACTGGTTGTGCACGGGCGGGGTCAGCCAGACCGCGTCGAAGCCCAGGGCCTTGATGTGGGGGAGCTTCTGGGTCAGGCCCTTGAGGTCGCCGCCCTGGAAGCAGTCGTCGTCGTCCGGGTCGTACTCGCCCTTGCCGAAGTCGTCCGTGGTCTTGTCGCCGTTGTAGAAGCGGTCGAGCAGGACGAAGTAGATGACCTTGTTCTGCCAGGGGCGGAGGCTCATCAGTCAGAATGTATCAATTTGGCGCCCTGTGATATACAACCGCGTAGCTCGCCCCGTCATTGAAGATGAGCCGGGAGGCGAGCACCTGGCCGCCCGGCGGACGGGGCGTTCCGCGGGAGAGATGGATCAGCCCCTCGCTCCGGTCCGGGCCGGCTCTTTCCGTGAAGGATATCCGTCGTCCCGGCAGGAGGAACTTGAGGCAGAAGAAGGCGTTGTCTCTGCCGCCGTCGATGCTGATGTCCACCTCTTCCCTGAAGCGAGCCAGAGTGGAGGCGAGCTCCGTATCTGCCCTGACCCTCTCGGCCAATGGGTATTGCGCCGCCAGGGCCTGGGAGCCTGAAACGGTCTGTCTGAAGACGACCAGGGCGACCGCCGCCGCGAGCGCGGCGCGCGCGGCGGGCCGGGACTCCTGGGCCAGGATCGCGGCGAGGAAGGCCCACTGGAGCGGAAGGAAGACGAGCATATGCCGAAGGCCGAGGCCCAGCGTGGATTGGACCAGGCCGGCCGCCAGCAAGCCCAGCCCGAGCCCGATAGCCCATCCGCGGGTCTGGGCTTTCGCCAGGC
>JAQUNT010000050.1 GCA_028717525.1 Elusimicrobiota bacterium | reverse complement strand
CACGCCAGCACGACCCAGGACCAGGAGGCCGGCCCGCGCCAGGGCCCGTAGCAGTGGTGCGAATCGAGGCTGACCGTCCACTGGGTCCAGAGATCCGCCAGGAGGGCGGCCGGATGATGCCAGCGCTCCAGGTTGGACCGGACCAGGTCGCCGCCCCAAGGCCAGATCCCGAAATGGCCGCAGGAGCGGCCCAGAGCGGCGTACTTCCATGTCAGCAGGCTCGCGCCGCAGAGGAAGAGGGCGATGCCGCAGATCGTCTCGCGGCGGCCGCCCGGGGAGCGCTCCGCCCCGGGCCGCAGCTTCTCCGCGCCGAGGTAGGCCGCGAACGGGAAGATGAAATAGGCGTCGCAGCTCGTGAAAAGGCCGGCCGCGGCCAGCGCGGCGAGCCGCGCGCGCGGCGTCGGGAAGGTCCGGAGCAGCATCACGGTCCCCAGGAACAGGGGGATGTTCATCTCCGAGTTGACCGTGAAATGGGAGAGCAGGACGGGCGCCGTGGCATAGAGGCTGCCTATGCAGAGGGCCGGCAGCAGGCCGAACGCCCGCCTCAGCCACGCATACAGGACCAAGACCGTGGCGCAGCCGAGGAAGAGCGAGGCGGCCTGGAGCGCGAGGATGGTATTCCCGAAGAGGACCAGGAATGGGGCGTGGATCAGCGCGAAGAAGTCGCTTTGATAGGGGACGCCGAATCCGTGGTCGAATCGTCCTGTGCGCAGGAGCTCGATCGCCCGGGCCGCGTCGCGCGTCGTGTCGCCGCCGAGATAGAGGGTCGATCCGACGGCGGCCGGGAAGGCCAAAGCGAGATACCAGGAGAGGGCGAGTCCCGCCGCGAAGGCTTCGACGGCCAGCGGATGCCTCTGTGTCCACCTCTGAAGGAACAGGCGGGCCGAACAGTGACGCGGCCCCCTCGTAGGGGACCGCGTGACACGGAGGCGGCCCGGCTCACTTGGCCTTTGACCTGACAAAGACTCTCGCGCCGTGCGGCGGAACCTGCACCCAGACCCTGGAGCCGCCGCCTTCCGGGGCGTAGGTCTTGGCCTTGTTGTTCGAGTCCAGGGCGTCCTGGAGGGTCGTGCCCGCCGGGGTCAGGCCGCCGTCCACGTACATGTCCGCGGATCTGGCTTCGGCGGCCGTATTGAGCACCACCAGGACTTCCTCTCCCTTATAGATGCGGCTGAAAGCGTAGATGCCCGCGCCGTTCTGGTCCGACCAGCGCACGTACTGCTCGCCGCGCGACAGGGCCGGGTGCGCCTTGCGCAGGTCGGCCAGCTGCTTGAGCCAGAGGTAGGTCGGGGAGTGCGTGTCGAATTTGTCGCCCGCGGAGCTGGGGAACTTGTACTCGCCTTCGGCGAACATGTCCGGCCGGTTCTCGGGGTCGGCGGGCAGCCAGGGGCCCTCGGGGTCGAGCCGGTCCGTGCTCTGGCGGAAGGCCTGCTCCGTGCCGTAGTAGATGAGAGGGATGCCCGTGCTGAAGAGCACGAAAGCCATGGCCATCTTGAGGAGGCTCACCGGCTCGCCGTTGCGCAGGAAGCGGTAGGTGTCGTGCAGGTCGATGAAGCGCAGCAGGCGGCTCACCGAGGAGCCCAGCACCGAGATGGCCTGCTTGAGGCTGTCCTCGATGACGCGCGTCGGCGCCTTGCCGTGCAGGGCCCAGTTGAGGCGGCGGTACTCGGGATAGGCGTAGGCGGAATCGATGCCCGCCTCGTTGAGGTCGCGGGCCACGTCGCCGTCCACGCCCGTGGAGTTCTCGCCCAGGATGAAGATGTTCTTCTTGCCCAGCTTGGCCGCGTACTCGCGCACCTCCTTGGTGAAGCGCACGCGGAAGGCCGGGTTGATGTGGCGGATGGCGTCGATGCGGAAGCCGTCGATGTCCGTCTCCTTGAGCCACCACTGCGCCATGTGGATGAGCTTGGCCTGCACCTCCGGCTTCTCCGAGGCCCAGTGCCGGTAGTTGGGGGGGAAGTCGCCGTTGATGGCCTGGTCGTGGTCGTCCCAGTTCCCGATCACGCCGTGGCGGGTGAAGTTCTCGGGCGCGGTCATCTCGGTGGGGAAGAGCTGGTGGTTCCAGACCCCGATCTCCTTGGCCGGCTGGTCCAGCCCGCGCCACTGCGAGCCGTCCTTGTACTCGAACACCGGGCCCACGTGGTTGATGAGCAGGTCGAAGACCACCTTCAGGCCGCGCTGGTGGGCCTTGCGCACCAGCTCCTTGAAATCCTTCATGGTGCCCAGCTGCGGGTCCACGGCCAGCAGGTGCAGGGGCGCGTAGCCGTGGTAGGCCTCGGGGATGCCCAGGACCACCGGGTTGAGGATGATGGTGGTCACGCCCGAGCCCTGGATGTAGTCGAGCTTGTCGATGAGGCCGCGCAGGTCGCCGCCGTGGCGGGTGTTGCCGCTCTTGGGGTCGCCCATGGGCTTGCCCTGGGGGCCGCGCGCGAAGCGGTCCAGGAACACCGAGTACATGACCTCGTCGCGCCAGTCCTCGGGAGAGGGGGTGTACTTGCGGGCCGGGTCGATGGCCAAGGAGGCCTCGGCCAAGGACTTGGGGGCCTCGGCCGGGAACTCCGGCTCCGAGCCGATGGCCGGGTCCACCGGCTTCTTCTCGAAAGGGGCGGCCAGGCGCACCGGCAAGGATGCGGAGACCTCGCCCATGGACTCGCCCCGCATCGGGGCGACCGCCGGGGCCGGGCCCGAGGGGGCGGCGTTGGCCACGAACTGTCCGCTGCCCGCGGAGGGCACCGCGGTCCGCGAGACCGGGGCTGCGGCCTGGGGCGCGGCCGGGCTGGCCAGAGGAGCGGCGATCGGGAGGGCCTGCGCCGACTGGAGCACGGAGGACGGGCCCGCCTTGACGTCCGGCGCCGCGATGGAGGCGCCGCCCAGGGAACCGGAGAGGCTGGCGGGGGCCGAGAGGCCGACCGCGAGGGCGGGCAGGGCCGCGGGGGACTTCTTGCCCACCGCGCCCGAGGCGTTGGAGCCTTGGCCCGCCTCGGCCGCGACTTGGCCGGAGGCCACGCTGCCCGCGAAGACGAAGCCCGGCTGGGAAGCCAGCATGGCCGCGATCAGGGCCAGGGCCAAGGACTTGCGCAGGGCTTCGTGCTTCATGCTCATAGTGTAGGGCGGCGAGCTTGGATGCGCCTGAGCCATCCGGTCCCGCGGGCTCCGCACACGGACCCAGTCCGGATTGGGCCCTCTGGGCCGCCCCCTACACCCTCGTGAGAAGTATTGCCGATGCGGGCGGAAATATCAAGGCCTAGGACCCTTCTGGAAGACCAGCTTGGTCCCGATGAAGGTCTCCGCATAGAGCTTCTTGGCCGCGCCCAGGGAAAGGCCGGCGCAGAGATGCGGGAAGGCCGCGTGGTCTTCGGGCTTCTTGGCCGGGCCATGCAGGATCAGGCCTCCGGTGAAGAACATGACGAACTCCCCCAGGGCGTTGGCGCGCACCGAGGTGCCGACCTGCGGCGGCGCGTACTGCAGGCGGCCGTCCTTCTGTTCGGAGACGCCGCGCTCCGGGTGCGCGAAGCGCTCCTTGGAGACGATCCAGAAGGCCTGGGGCTGGGCGACGCCGCCCAGGGCCGCGGAGGAGTAGGACAAGGCGAAGCTCTTGAGGGACTGGTCTCCGCGCATGAGATGGACCTTCTGCCCGGTCACGTCGACGAGCAGGTAGGTGGTCATGATCCCCCACTGCTTCTCCAGGAGCCGCTTCTCCTCCTGCAGGGCCAGCCCGGCCTCGTAGACGGCGCGCTGGGAGCTCGCCCGCCCAGCCAAGGAGGCCTTGAGCCGCGCCACGTCCTCGGCCTTGAGGTCGCGCAAGGATTGCAGGTCCGCGGCAGCTGCCGCGGCCTTCTCGCGCTCCTTGGTCAGGAGCAGCCATTCGGACCGGCGCGGCTCGGCGTGGGACAGGACCCAGGAGCCGGTCAGATGCGTCCCGACCAGGATCGCGGCCCCGGCCGCGGCCGCCAGGCCGGGGTGAGCGCGGCGCAAGAGGCGGGCGGAGGTGTTCATGGTCAGTAGATGAAGACTTTGGTCCCGACCGGGACCGTCTCGTAGAGCCTCTTGAGGTCCGCCGCGGCCAGGCGCACGCAGCCGTGGGAGGCCGGCCGGCCCAGCAGCTCCTCGTGCAAGGTGCCGTGGATGAGATAGCCGTCGCCCAGATTGAGGACGAAGGCGCCGAGCTCGCCGGGAACCTTGCGGCTGGGGTCCTCCGGGGGAGGGATGGGCTCCCGGGCCTCCACATAGGCCCAGTCGGGCTTGACCCACTCCGGGTTCTCGGCCTTGCCGATCACGCGGAATTCGCCCCGCGGGGTCACGAACTCCCAGCGCCGGCCGGTCCGGGCGTCGACGAGGGTGCCGCCGCGCCCCACCGAGCAGTCGGCCTGCCAGAGGAGCTTGAGGCCTTTCTTGAGATAGAGCTTGTTGGCCTTGGCGTCGACGACGACATGGAGGCTGCCGCGCAGGCGCTGGCCCACCTGGCGCCGCAGCTCCGAGACCTCGCCCGCGATGACGTGCTGGGTGCGCAGGAAGCCCCGGTCCTGGGGCAGGAAGTTCGGGAGCCGGTCGAGGAACTCGCTCTCCTCGGAGTCGGCGTGGATCTGGGCGCTGAGGCCCGCGATCTCCCGGCTGCGCGCGTCGAGGGTCCGGGCCGTGGATTCGAGCCGGTCGTTGGCGCGATAGAGGCTGACCACGGCGCGCGCCAGGCGCCAGGACTCGGCGCCGAAGGCCGCCGTCCATCCGACCAGGGCGACGACGGTGAGCCGGCCCCAGCCCGTCACGGCTCCCTCCCCAAGACGCGCAAGGCTTCCTGGAGCGCGCGGCGCTGCGCGGGATCGCGGCGGATGCGGCGGCGGGCCAGGGCCGCGTCGTAGGTCCGCCGGGCCCGGGCCAGCTCGCCGCGGCTGGCGAGCACGGCGCCCAGGCTGAGATAGGCGGAGGCGAAGTCCGGGTCGGCGGCGATGGCGCCTTCCAGGTCGGCTTGCGCCTGCCTCGGGCGGCCCAGCAGGGACTCCAGCACCCCCTTGTCGTTGAGCAGCTTCGCGTCTCCGGGCCACCGGACCAGGGCTTCCCGGATGGCGGCCAGCGCCTCCTCGGGCCGTCCCAGGCTGCGCAAGGCTTCGGCCAGCAGCGCCGCCCGCCTCGGCGGGAGCCGGAGCCTCCGGCCCCGCGCGATGCATTCCTCGGCGAAGGACCGGTCTCCGGCCGAGACGGCGATGCGCAGGGCCGTCAGCAGGAGGGCCTCGTCCGGAGGCTCTCGGCGCAGCTCGGGCCGCAGGACCGAGAGGGCCTCTTGCGGGCGTCCGGCGGCCGCGTAGTCCTCGGCGCGCCGCTGGAGCAGGACCACCGGCGTCAGCGGGGGAGGGGGCGGGGCAGGCGGCGCAGGCTGCGCCTCGGCGGGGGCGGGATCGAGGCCCCAGAGCCTGCGCACGGACCGGATCTCCGGCAGGGACCGCGCGGGCTCCGCGATGGAATCGAGCACGCCGGCGGCTTCCCTCCGGCGGCCGAGCTGCCGCAGGGCCAGGGCCTGGTAGAGCCTCCAGAACGCCATGCCCGGAGCGGCGCGCAGCGCCTCGGAGAAGAGCTCCAGGGCCTGGAGCGGCTGTCCCGCCCTGCGGTACGCTTCCCCGGCATGGGCCAAGGCGAAGGCCCAGCGGAGGTCGAACGCCGCGGCCCCGCTCCGGGACCAGATGTTGGCGGAGACGGCCTCCCGGCAGACGTCCTTGAGCCGGGGCAGCGCCGCGAAGGCCGCGTCGTCGAGCCTGCGCAGGTCGTCGAAAGACACCAGGACCTCCTCCGAGACCCTGGGCGCGGCCCGGTCGCAGCTCGAGATCGCCCAGGCGAGGTTGTCGATGTAGCCGTCCTTGGCCTCGGCCGGGTCGGCCCGGGGCGCCGCCATAGCCGGGCCCGGGCGCCGGACCAAGGACCGGGCGATCTCGTGGGAGACCAGCGGGTCCAGGAAGCGGTACCAGTGGGTGGGGTCGCGGTAGATCTTCCGCCCCTCGCGCGCGTAAGGCAGGGCGTCGAAGGCGGCCTCCAGGTCGGCCAGGGGCGCGCCCAGCTCGGCGGCCGTCGCTCGGACGACGGGGTTGGTGTCCCAGGGCTCGCGGCATCTCTTCGCCGCCGCGAACTCCTTGAGGGCCCCGAGGCCGTCGCCCTGCCTTTCCAGGGCGCGGGCCAGGAAGTAGTGCGCGTAGTCCTGGCTCGGGTCCCGGGCCAGGGCCCGGCGCCAGAAGGCCGCGGCGGAGGAGAGGCCCGCCGGCCCCTCCGGATTCCAGGCCTGGAAGAAGCCTTCCTCCCAGAGCCAGGGCGGCAGAGGGCCGCCGGGCAGGTTGTCCAGGCGCCTGGGCAAGGTGCAGAGGACCGTGGCCGCCCCCGCGCGCCGCGCGGCCAGGACCATGCCGCGGAGGTTGTCGGAGAAGGACCCGAGGTGGCCGGAGCGCGAGGGCCCTGACGGCGCGGCCGAGGCGTCGCCCTGCGGGCGCCAGAGTCCGAGCAGGCGGCGCAGGCGCAAGGCCAGTACGACCCGCCGGGGCGGAGGGCCGGCATCGGCGCGGGCCTCGTTGTTGCCGCTCATGAGCACGACCAGGTCCGGGTCGTGGCGCAGGACCTCCTTGAGCACCAAGGCTTCGCGGTAGCTGTCGTAGGCCCCCATGCCGCAGGGCACGACCTCGACGCGCCGGCCGGGCAGGACGCGCTGCAGCGCGTCCTGCAGCCTCCGTCCCGCGATGCGCGCGGGCTCGGATTCGTACTGGAAGGCGACGGAGCCGCCGATGACGAAGACGCGGAAGGTGTCCGTGGACTTGACGACCGGGAAGCTGGAGGAGCGCGCCAGCGGACGCCGGGAGACGTACACGGCCCGGCCGCCGGGCTCCTGCTCCCGGACGAAGAAATCGTCGTAGATGTCGAGGTTCCAGTACCGGGCGTCCACCGGTGAGGGCTGGTAGGGGGGCGGCTCCCCGCCGCGGCGCCAATGTCGGACCACGGCCGCCAGGACGGCCGCGGCGCACAGACCGAGGACCGCGAAGGCCCAGGCTCTGCGGGTCATAGCCTCCCGCGCCTAGCTCTCCGGTTCGAACATGTCCTTGCCCACGCCGCAGACCGGGCAGACCCAGTCCGCCGGGACCTGCTCCCAGGGGGTGCCGGGCGGCACGCCGTGCTCCGGGTCGCCCGCGGCCGGGTCGTAGACGTAACCGCATGGAGTGCAGACGTATTTTTTCATCGCAGAGCCTCCTTGAGTTTGGCGGCGACTTTCTGCCCCAGCGCATGGGCGGCGTCCAGGGCCGCCGCGTCCGGGACGTACTGGCACTTCACCGGCTCCACCGTCGCTACTCCCATCTCGGTCAAAGCGTCCTGCGCCAGCTTGATCGACTCGCCGCCCCAGCCGTAGGAGCCGAAGGCCGCGCCGGTGAGGTTCTTGCGCCGCAGGCCCTTGAGGTAGCTGAGCAGGTCGGCCACGGTCGGGAAGAGCTGCTTGTTGATGGTCGGCGAGCCGACCAGGATGGCCCCGGCCTCCAGGAGCTCGGTGGCCACGTCGCTGCGGTGGTTGCCGCGCAGGGGCATCACCAGCGTCTCGACCCCGGCTTGGACCAGCCCTTCGGCGGCGGCTCGGCCCAGCTTGTCGGTCGAGCCCCACATGGTGTCGAAGACCACCACGGCCTTGTTGCGCGGCTTCTGCCTGGCCCATTCGGCCCACAGCGAGACGATCCGCTCCGGCTCCCTGCGCCAGACCGGCCCGTGGTCCGGCGCGATGAGCTTCAAGGGCAGGCCGGACTTGGCGACCTTGTCCAGCAGGGCCAGCACGATGTCCGAGAAAGGCAGCAGGATGTTGGCGTAGTACTTGGCCGCCTCGACGAAGCGCTCCGGGGTCTCGTCGTCGAAGCGCCGGGCCGAGGCCAGGTGCATGCCGAAGCCGTCGTTGGAGAAGAGCACGCCCGCGCCCTGCAGGTAGGAGAACATGCTGTCCGGCCAATGCACCATGCGCGTCTCCATGAAGGTCAGGCGCTCCCCGCCCAGGTCGAGGGTCTCCCCGTCCTTGACCGCCTGGACGGGCACGTCCCAGTGGAAGTGCGCCTGGAGCGCCTTGACCCCCATGGCCGAGGCCAGGACCTTCTCGGGCTGGATGAGCGCCAGGGCCTGGGGCAAGGCGCCGGAATGGTCCATCTCCGAGTGGTTGGAGACCACGTAGCGGATGGACTTGGGGTCGCACACCGAGCGGATGCGGGCCAGCATCTCGTCGGCGAAGGGGGCCTTGACCGTGTCGATCAGCGTCGGCTTGTCCGCCATGACCAGATAGGCGTTGTAGGTCGTGCCGCGGCTGGTGGCGTAGCCGTGGAAATCCCGGATGTCCCAGTCGACGGCGCCCACCCAGTAGACCTTGTCCGTCACCGGCACCGCCTGGAACGGTCCTTTCATGCCGCCTCCCGGGAGAATCCCAATGGGACCTGCTCGAGCTCCAGCCTGACGCCGGTCTTGGCCAGCACCGCCTCGCGCACCCGCGCGACCAAGGTCATGACATCCCGGGCCGTGGCCCCGCCTAGGTTGACGATGAAGCCCGCGTGCTTGGGCGAGACCTGGGCCCTGCCCACGGTGAGCCCTTTAAGGCCGCAGGAGTCGATGAGTCGGGAGGCGAAGTCCCCGGGCGGCCGCTTGAACACGCTGCCGGCGGAGGGGTACTCGAGCGGCTGCTTCTCGGCCCGGGCCCGCAGGGTCGCCCCGCGCTCCTCCCGGAGCCGGCCCGGCTCGCCGGGGCGCAGCTCCCACCGGGCGGAGAGGAAGACCAGGCCCGCGACATCCTCCACCTTCCGGTAGCCGTAGCGCAGCTCGCCGCGCGCGCGGCTCACCAGCCGGCCCTCCGGGTCCAGGGCCGTGAAGGAGACCAGGTCGGCGTAGGTCTCCTGGCCGAAGGCGCCGGCGTTGATCCAGAGCGCCCCGCCCACCGTGCCCGGGATGCCGGAGAGCTTCTCCATGCCGGCCAGGCCAGCCTCCACGGCGCGCGCCGCCACGGCGTCGAGGGCCGCGCCGGCCTGGGCTTCGACGCGGCCCGCGGACACCGCGCAGGCGTTCATGCCGCGGGTCGTGGCCGTCACCCCGGCCAGGCCGGAGTCGCTGACGATGACGTTGGAGCCCAGGCCGAGGACCGTCAGGGGCAGCCCGCGGCGGCGCACGAAGCCCAGCAGCCAGGCCCAGTCCTCCTGGCCGGCGGGGAAGACCAGGCTCTCCGCCCGGCCGCCGAGCCGGAAGGTGGTGTAGGGGGCCAGGGGCTCGCTGAACAGGCAGCGGTCCTGGAAACGGGTCTTGAGTTCGTCGCTCCAGGCCATGCCTTCAGTCTATAAAATTTGCCTTGCTGGCCGTCGCATAGGTCGTAGCCGTCCCGGCGATGCCGGCCGACATGCCGGATGAGGTGCAAGGCAGCCTGCGACAACCGCCCCGAGTGGAACAGGGCGGAGCCGCGTTCAAGGCAGGGCGGCGCGCCTAAGGCCGGGCCTTGGATCATGATACATTGGGCTCCCATGGATTGGTGTTCCCCCAGACCAGATTGACATAGATCCACCCCTCCACTTCATCGTTGTCCGTCACCTGGAGCCAATCGTCCAGCCGGTT
>JAQUNT010000049.1:3236-9622 GCA_028717525.1 Elusimicrobiota bacterium | reverse complement strand
CCCGGCCGCTCCGGCACGGCCAGAAGCCAAGGGCCCACGCCGGGGCGGCAAGGGGCCTAGGCGGAAGGAGGCCCCTGGCGCGATCGACTTGGGAGGCGCTCGCAGCAGAGGTCCAGGATGCCCACCAGGCGCCCCGCCTATGAGCTATCATATCACCACCCGGCGCGAATCCCCGGGAGCCCATGAGAACATCCTTGGTCGTCTGCCCGCAATGGGACAGCACGCTGCCGGCCTTGCCGCTGGCCCTGCTGGCCGCCCGGCTCCGGGCGGAAGGCCACGAAGTCGACATCTTCGACATGAACAAGGAACTGTCCCGGCGCGGACAGGCCGCCTGCGACCCCGACTTCAGGCAGTTCCCGACGCTCGACACGGCTTGGACGGACCGGGATTCCACGGCCGGCCGCATCATCCCCGCGTACCAGGGCCATTTCGATTCGTTCGTCTCCGCCGTGCTCGCCAGCGGGGCCCGCGTGGCGGGCTTCACCACCTACTTCTCCAACAGCGTGATGAGCCTGCACGTGGCCGGGATGCTCAAAAAGCGCGACCCGAAGCTCCTGGTCGTCTTCGGCGGCCCCGCCTGCTCCAAATTCCATGATTGTCTGGACTTCCTGAAGACGGGCTCGGTCGACGCCGTGTTCCATGGAGAAGCCGACCACACCTTCCCCCGCTTCATGGAACGCCTCGCCGCGACCGGGAAAGCGCAGGCCGAGCCGGGGGTCCTGCTGCGGGACGACCCCTCCACCTGGAAAGACGAGCTGGGCGCCTGCCCCGATCTGGAACATCTCCCTTTCGCCGATTTCACGGGATTCCATCTGCCGGACTATCGCGGCAAGACGATCCAGAGCTGCCGAGGCTGCATCCGCAGCTGCGTCTTCTGCGACTGGGGCAAACGGAAGGAGTACCGCCGCATGACGGGTCGGCGCGTCCACGCGGAGATCGTCCACCAGCTGCGCCGAGACCCCGAGGTCACGCATTTCTTCTTCTGCGATTCCCTGACCAACGGGGCCATCCCGGAGCTGAGCTCTTTCTGCGACGCGGTCATCGCGGATGGACTCGCTCTCTCCTGGGAAGGCTATGCGATCGTCCGCGAAGAAATGTCCCCGGGACTGCTCCGCAAGATGCGCCAAGCGGGCTGCCGTCTCCTGATCTACGGCATCGAGAGCGGCTCCGCCCGGGTCCTGAAGGATATGCGGAAGTATTCCGCGCCGGAACTCAATGCCCGGGTCCTGAGGGACACGGCAGCGGCGGGCATCGGGGTCGTCACCGCCCTCATGGTCGGCTTTCCGACCGAGACGGAACAGGATTTCGAGGAGACCCTGACCTTCATCCGCTCCAACTCCGGACACGCGAGGATCCTGGCCCCCTCCCTCTTCACGATCCACGAGCTGCTGGGGATGCCGGACCGATACGGCTTGGCGCCCGCGGATGACGTGCTCTATTGGAGGACGCGGGACGGCCGCAACACGTTCCCGGCGCGCGTGGAACGGCTCCGACGCCTCTTCGACACCGCCGCGTCCTGCGGCGTGCGCGTCGATTTCGAGGGCAGGGTCAGCGCCGTCTCGATGGCCTCCTACTTCGACAGCTTCCTGGAGCGTTATCGGCATTGGGAGGAGTACCGGACCGGAAGGCGCGCCTGACGAGCCGGACCTCTCCGGTCCAGACGGCTGCGGGACACCGGACTTCCCCATTGACCGGATCGGTTTCCGGCCGCGGACCTGGTCCGGGACCGGGCCCTCGCCGCAAAGAACTGAGCCGCGGCCTCAGGCCGCCTCTTCCGGAGCCGCGGGCAGCCGGCGCCCGGCGTTGACCCGGTAGACTCCGACCAGGATCAACGCGCCCCCCAGGACTGACGTGGCCGCTATGCCTTCTCCAAGCATGAGCCGGCCCGCGGCCAGCGCCGCCAGGGGCTCCAGGTAGAGGAAGACCGCGGACGCAGAAGGCCCGATCTCCTCCACCCCGGCGTTCCAGAACAGGTAGCCCAGACCTGAGGAGAGCAGGCCCAGGTAGCCCAGGCAGGCCCAGCCCTGGGGGCTGACCTGGAGCAGGTCCCGCCATTGCCCGGAGGCTGCGCCGAGCCCGGTCATGACCGCGAACCCGGCCACCATGCTCATGACCGTGACCTCCCGCTGAGACCTGGACTTCAGCCAGCGGTCCATCATGACCACATAGAGGGCCCAGTTGCAGCAGCTGACCAGGACGAGGACGTCCCCCCGCCCGGTCGGGATGAGCCCGGTGCCGGCCACGAGCTGGCGGGAAGCGGTCACGAGGAGCACGCCGAGCCCGCCCAAGCCGAAGCCGGACCAGCTGCGCAGGCCCATGCGCTCGCCGAAGAACAGGGCCATGGCCAGCGCCACGGCGATGGGGGTGGACGCCAGGATCCAGCCGGCGTGGTTGGCGCTGGTGTGGCGCAGGGCGAAGGCCTGGATCATCTGCTGGCCCACCACGCCGGAAAGGCTGATGGCCAGCAGCTGCAGCCACTCCTTGGGCTTGAGCCCCCGGAACAGAGCCGGAGGCCGGGCCAAAGCGAGCATGAACAGGCTGCCCAGGCCGCAGCGCGCCAGGACCAAGGCCGCGGGCGAGACCTCGGCCAGAGCCCTCTTGGTGAAGGCGAAGGAGGCGCCCCAGATGAGCACGGCCAGCAGGACCTTGAGATGCGTCGCCCGGACCGCGTTTTTTTCCTTAATGATGTATGATACCCAATATGCCCAAGGACAAATCGATCGACCCCCCAGCCGCGCCGCTGCCCGTAGGCGCCCGCGTGCGCGACGGCCTCAGCGTCGGCTCGCTCGAGCAGTCCTTCCTCGAACGCCGCATCTTCCTCCTGGCCAAGGACGAGTACACGGCCACCCCCAACGACAATTTCATGACCGCGGCCTACGCCATCCGCGACCGCATGATGGAGCGCTGGATCAAGACCCAGCAGCGCTACCATAAGCAGAACGTCAAGCGCGTCTACTACCTCTCCATGGAGTTCCTCATCGGCCGCCTGCTCATGCACGCGGTCCAGAACCTGGGCGCGGAGAAGGAGATCAAGAAGGCCCTGCAGGCCTACGGGCTCAAGCTCGAGGAGCTCTGCGAGGAAGAGGCCGACGCCGGCCTGGGCAACGGCGGCCTGGGACGCCTGGCCGCCTGCTACATGGACTCCATGTCCGCTTTAGGCGTGCCCGCCATCGGCTACGGCATCATGTTCAACTACGGAATCTTCCAGCAGAAGATCATCAACGGCGCCCAGATCGAGGCGCCCGACGACTGGCTGCGCCTGGGCACGCCCTGGGCCATCGAGCGCCCCGAGTACACCATCCGGGTCCGCTTCTACGGCCGCACCCAGCAGCACTGGACCGGCGACGGCCGCATGAACACGATGTGGCTCGACACCGAGGACGTGCTGGCCATGCCCTGCGACATCCCCGTGCCGGGCTATCAGAACGACGTGGTCAACACCCTGCGCCTGTGGTCGGCCAAGGGCACCCAGGACTTCGACCTCGAGTACTTCACCCGCGGCGACTACATCAAAGCCTACGACCGCAAGATCGCCTCCGAGAACATCTCTAAAGTCTTATATCCCAACGACAAGGTCTCGGCCGGGGTGGAGCTGCGCCTCAAGCAGGAGTACTTCTTCGCGGCCGCGTCGCTGGCGGACATCGTGCGCCGCTTCGGGGTGCACAACGACGACTTCAACGACTTCCCCAAGAAGGTGGCCATCCAGCTCAACGACACCCACCCCGCCATCGCCGTGGCCGAGCTCATGCGCATCCTGCTCGATGAGGAGTGCCTGGGCTGGGACCAGGCCTGGGGCATCACCCAGAAGACCTTCGCCTACACCAACCACACCTTGATGCCCGAGGCCCTGGAGACCTGGGCCGTGCCCCTGCTGGGCCATCTCCTGCCCCGGCACCTGGAGATCATCTACGAGATCAACGCGCGCTTCCTGCGCGACGTCGCCGCCCGCTGGCCGGGCGACCTGGGCCGCCTGCGCCGCATGTCGCTCATCGAGGAAGGCGAGCCCAAGAAGGTGCGCATGGCCTACCTCTGCGTGCTGGCCAGCCACTCGATCAACGGCGTCTCCGAGCTGCACTCGCGGCTGCTCAAGCAGACCCTGTTCCGGGATTTCCAGGAGATGTTCCCGGACCGGTTCAACAACAAGACCAACGGGGTCAGCCCGCGGCGCTGGCTGCTGGAGTCCAACCCGCGGCTCTCCGATCTGGTCAGCGAGGCCGTGGGCCCCTCCTGGTCCACCGACCTGTCGCTGCTGCGCGAGCTGGAATCACGCCAGGACGACCGCGGCTTCCAAGAGGACTGGCTCCGGGTCAAGCTCGCCAACAAGACCGACCTGGCCGCCTTCATCCGCAAGAACGCGGGCGTCGCGGTGGACCCCGCGTCGCTCTTCGACGTGCAGGTCAAGCGCATCCACGAGTACAAGCGCCAGACCCTCTTCGCCCTGTTCCTCATCCACCGCTACCTGCTCATCAAGGCGAACCCGGGCGCGGACTTCGTGCCGCGCACGGCCTTGATCGGCGGCAAGGCCGCGCCCGGCTACTGGATGGCCAAGCACATCATCAAGTTCATCACCAGCGTGGCCGGGGTCATCAACGCGGACCGCTCGGTGGCGGACCGGCTCAAGGTGGTGTTCCTGGAGGACTACCGGGTCAGCCTGGCCCAGAAGATCATCCCGGCCGCCGACCTCTCCGAGCAGATCTCCACCGCCGGCACCGAGGCCTCGGGCACCGGCTGCATGAAGTTCATGATGAACGGGGCCCTGACCATCGGGACCCTGGACGGGGCCAACATCGAGATCGCCGAGGAGGTCGAAGAGGACCACATCTTCATCTTCGGCCTCAAGGCCCATGAGGTCGCGGCGCTGAAATCGTCGGGCTACCGGCCCGAGCAGCGGCTCGGCGGCGTGCCCGGCCTGCGCGAAGCCATCGACCTGGTCGCCCGCGACCATTTCTCGCCGGGCGAGCCGGGGCTCTTCCGGCCCCTGGTGGACTACCTGCTCAAGGACGACCCCTTCCTGGTCCTGGCGGACTTCGCGGACTACCTGCGCGCCCAAGAGGACGCGGAGCGGCGCTGGCGCGACCGCCGGGCCTGGGCCCGCTCCTCCATCGCCAACGTGGCCCGCTCCGGCCGGTTCTCCAGCGACCGCAGCATCACCGAGTACGCGCGCGACATCTGGCGCGCGCCCTGCCGCGGCCTGGCCAAGCGCTAGCTAGTTCGCCTCGATGGGGGGAGGCAGCGGCTTTTGGGACCTCTTGCGGTGCTGAGCCATCACGCTGTGGTGGCGGCCGTAGAGGAAGTAGATGATGAAGCCCAGCATCAGCCACACGATGAGCCGCAGCCAGTTCTCCGCGGGCAAGGAGAACATGAGCACCGCGCAGAAGACGATGCCCAGGATGGGGACCAGCGGCACCAGGGGGCAGTGGAAGGGCCGCTTGGCGTGCGGCTCGATGCGGCGCATGATGAGCACGGCCGCGCAGACGATCATGAAGGCGAAGAGCGTGCCGATGTTGACCAGCTCGGCCAGCACGCGCAGGGGCACGAAGGCGGCCAGCAGGCCCACCACGATGCCGGTCAGGATGGTGGACTTGTACGGGGTGCGGAACTTCGGGTGCACGGCCCCGAAGATGCTCGGCGGCACCAGGCCGTCGCGCGCCATGGCCAAGAAGACGCGCGGCTGGCTGAGCATGAGCACCAGCAGCACCGAGGTGATGCCGGCGATGGCGCCCAGCGCGATGATGAACTGGGCCCAGGGCAGGCCGATCTGGCGGAAGGCGTCGGCCACGGGCGCGTGGATGTCGATCTGGTCGTAAGGCACCATGCCGGTCAGGATCGCGGAGACCGCGATGTAGAGCCCGGTGCAAAGGAGCAGGGAGGCTATGATGCCGATGGGGACGTCGCGCTGCGGGTTGACGGCTTCCTCGGAGTGGGTGGAGACCGAGTCGAAGCCGATGTAGGCGAAGAAGATCATGGCCGCGCCGGCCAGCATGCCCAAAGGCTCGCCCCCCACCCCGGTCTGGCCGACGAGGGTATGGCCGAAGAAGCTCACCCCCGTCAATCCATACGGCGCGAAGGGGATCCAGTTGGAGGGATGGACGTAGAAGGCGCCCACGATGATGACGAAGAACACCACCACCACCTTGACGGCCACCATGGCGGTGTTGAAGGTGGCGCTCTCCTTGATGCCTACGATCAGGATGCAGGTGATGACGCAGGCGATGACGATGGCCGGGACGTCGAGCACCGAGCCGGTGGCCACCAGGCGTCCCAGCTCCGGACTGTAGTCGAAGGGAGATATGGATATGGCCTTGGGTATGGTGAGCCCGAAGATGCCTATGAAGTTCTGGAAGTAGTGCGACCAGCCGTGGGCCACGGTCGCGGAAGCGACGGTG
>JAQUNT010000049.1:0-3226 GCA_028717525.1 Elusimicrobiota bacterium | reverse complement strand
GAAGAGCTCGCCCAAGGTGGCGTAGGCGTAGGTGTAGGCCGAGCCGGCCACGGGCGCCATGGCCGCGAACTCGGCGTAGCACAGGGCCGAGAAGATGCAGGCCAGGCCGGCCACCACGAAGGAGAGGATGAGGGCGGGGCCCGCCTTGTCGTGGGCCGCGACTCCGGTCAGGACGAAGATGCCGGTCCCGATGATGCAGCCCACGCCCAGCGAGGTGAGCTGGACCGGGCCCAGGACCCGGCGCAGGCGGTGTTCGCCTGCCATCTCCTCCAGGAGCATGCTCAGCGGCTTGCGGGCCATGAGTCTCTTCATAGTCGTGGTTTCCTCGCTGCGGCCGGGGTCCGGGCGAAAAGCCCGACAAATCCTACAAAATAATCAGACCTGGACCGCGGCCGCCAGGCGCCCGTCCCCCTGGCCCGGCAGGCTGCAGGAGACCACGATGGGCTCTCCGGGACGGGCCAGCCCGAGGCGCAGGGCGGCGCCACGGGAGGCGGCCAGTATGCCCCGCGGCTCGCGGCCGAGCCTTGGGCTGGGATAGGCGCGCACCCCCCAGAGGATGGTGAGCCGGCTCTCGCGGCCGGGGGCGCAGAGGGCCACCACGGGGCAGCGGGGCTTGAGGTGGGAGACGCAGCGGGCGGTGTCTCCGGTGAAGGTGGGGACCACGACGGCCCTGGCGGAGATTCCCTCCGCCAGGGTCACGGCCGAGGCGGCGATGGCCCGGGCGTTGCGCGAGGCGAAGGGATAGTCGCAGCAGACGTGCGGCTCGAGATGCGCCTCCGCCTCGCAGGCCACCGCGGCGAGGGCCGCGACGGCCTCGCGCGGGAACTTGCCCACCGAGGTCTCCCCGGAGAGCATGACCGCGTCGGCGCCGTCGAGGACGGCGTTGGCGATGTCGGTCATCTCGGCCCGGGTGGGCCGGGGGCTGGAGATCATGGACTCGAGCATCTGGGTGGCCACGATGACGGGCCGGCCCTGGCGGCGGCATTCGGAGACGATCTCTTTCTGGGCGAAAGGGACCTGGGAGAAGGGGAGCTCGACGCCGAGGTCTCCGCGCGCCACCATCACCGCGTCGGATTCCCGGACGATGGCGGGCAGGTTCTGCAAGGCCTGGCTGCGCTCGATCTTGGCGACCAGCAGGGGCTTCTTCGGGCTGCGGGACATGGCCCGGCGCACAGCCTTGAGGTCCCGGGCGCTGGACACGAAGGAGACGGCGACATAGTCCACGCCCTGCTGCAGGCCGAACTGCAGGAAGCGGCGGTCGGCCGCGGTGAAGGCGGCTATGGAGAGCCGGGCATCGGGCAGGTTGACCCCGCAATGGGAGCGCAGGACCGCGTGGGAGAAGGAACGGCAGAGCGCGGCTCCGTCCTTGACCTTGATGACCTTGAGATGCGCCATGCCGTCCGAGAGCCAGATGTCGCTGCCGGGCCGCAGGGCGTTGATGAGGCGCTGGTCCGGGAAGGGGAGGTGCTTGAGGCTCTTCTGGGGACGGGGCGCGAGCAGGACGGGTTCGCCGGCCCGGACGTCCAAGGTGTCGCCGGGGATCTTGCCCGCGCGCAGCTTGGGCCCGGGCAGGTCCTGCAAGATGCCGATGGCGCGGCCGGCCCGGCGCGAACATTCGCGCACGAGCCTGATGAAGCCGCGGTGCTGGGCCAGGTCGCCGTGGGAGAAATTGAGGCGGGCGATGTCCATGCCCGCGGAGATGCAGGCGGAAAGGGTGCTTCTATGGGATGTGGCCGGGCCGAGCGTGCAGATGATGCTGGTCTTGTTCCACATGGGGAGAGTCTACTACTTCGCCGCTGCGGGCAGGGCCTGGCAGAGGCTGTCGCGGCACACGGCCTTGGCGTCCGTGATGAGGAACTGGCCGCAGTCCGCAGCGCGCTCCTCGGGCTTCAAGGACATGCGCATCTGGGCCGCGAGTCCGGGGAGGTAGCGGCGCAGGGCGACGAAGAATACGCCGTCCGTGAGCTCGGAGGATACGACGGTCTCCTCGGCTCCGGCCTGGCAGCGGTCGCGGTCGATGAGCACGGCCTTGCAGTCGGAGTCCTTGGTGCAGAAGCTGGTCTGGGAGTTGCTCTTGAGCAAGGCCAGGAACTGGTCCTGGACGTCGCGCAGGCTCTGGGGCGAGAGGTCGAGCCGGCTCTGGCAGGCGCTGACCGTTCCGGAGAGCTGGGCCTGGATCTGGGAGAACACCCCGGGCTGGGCCATGCGGTCGGGGAGCTCGGAGGGCGCGGTGAAGCTGGAGATGCCGCAGGACAGGGCCCGGGCCGGGTTGGCGCGGTCCACGGCGGACCACTCGAGGGCGCGCCAGGTCTGGATGAGCTTCTGATAGTGTCCTTTGGCGATGGCCTCGGCCCTGGCTTTCTGGCCGGGCGTGAGCTGGTCGGGCTGCGCGAAGCCTGACGCCGAGAGCAGGATGAGCAGGGCAGTCGGTAGGGTTGTCATTGGAATGGGTTCCAACCGAATCATACTCCTCCGGCTCGGGAAAATCAATGGACCGACAGCCGACTATCGCGGGCTTGTGACCGTGGGCAAGGCCGAGCACTTCCCCTCTATGCATTGGCAGCTGGCCTGTCCGCAGTCCAAAGTCCCCGGCATGCAGACGCCCGAGCAGGCGAGGTTGCTGCAGAGCAGATAACTATAGAGGCCGGGGTTGGCACTGGCCACGCAGCCCTTCGGGTGGCAGCAGGCATCCGGCGCGCAATCCGCGGTGCTCTTGCACTGCTCGAGCTTGGCCGGGGCCGGGATGCGGCAGGTATGGGCCATGAGGTCCGGGATGGTGCATTCCAGGGCCCCGCCGAACCCGCAGTAAGGCTTGCCCTTCTTGACCTTGTAGCGGCCGCCGAGGCGGGCGCAGAACTCGCGGTCTCGCCGGGCCTGCGGATCGTTGGCTTCGGTCTTGGCTTTCGGGGCGGCCAAGGCTGGGATGGCCAGTGTGGCGACGATGAGTGCGGTGATGACTGCTTTCATTTTGTCCCTCTTGACGTTGCTGGTCTGCTGCGCGCGCTGTCAGGTTATCCACAACTTGCCCCGGGGCAAGTTGTGGAAGAGTAACGCGACGCTCCGCAGCGCAGGACGAAGTCGTCCACCGACCCGTTACGTACGGGACTGACAAAATAATTCGGGTTATGAATCTGCGTTTATGTTCCTGATTTTCCGTCTAAGACTGCCTCTGGCATCCTTCCGATTTCTCGTGTATCAACTCGGTGCATGGGAAAATCACAATGTT
>JAQUNT010000048.1 GCA_028717525.1 Elusimicrobiota bacterium | reverse complement strand
ACGGGCAAGTACCCCACCCCCATCCCGGACTACGAGAAGGCGGCCCGCAAGCCCAGGCCCCTGACGGCCAAGGCATCTCCTGATGGCCGTCAGGGCCGGGGGGCTGCCGCCCCCCGGAAGGCGGCCCCCCGATGAAGCTGCTCATCCTGGGCTCCGGCGGGCGCGAGCACGCCCTGGCCTGGAAGACGGCGCAGAGCCGCCTGGTGCAGAAGCTCTACTGCGCCCCCGGCTCCGACGCCATCACCGCCCTGGCGGAGTGCATCCCCCTGGATTGCTGCGACGGGACCGAGGTGGCCGGCTTCTGCGCGGAGAAAGGGGTGGACCTCGTCATCATAGGCCCCGAGACTCCGCTGGCCAGCGGAGTCTCGGACGTCCTGCGCCGGTCCGGGGTCCGGGTCTTCGGGCCGGGCCAGGCGGCGGCCCGGCTCGAGTCCTCCAAGGCCTTCGCCAAGAAGTTCCTGGCCCGCCACCGCATCCCCACCGCGCGCGGCCGGACCTGCGCCACCCTGGAGGAGGCGGCGGCCGCCCTGGAAGCCATGAAGCCCCCGCTGGTGATCAAGGCCGACGGGTTGGCCGCGGGCAAGGGCGTGCGCATCTGCGCGGACCGCGAGGAGGCCGAGGACACGGTCGAGGACTTCATGCGCTTGAAGACCTTGCAGGCCGCGGGGGAGACCGTGGTCATCGAGGAGTGCCTCTCCGGCCCCGAACTCTCCGCCCTGGCCCTGACCGACGGCAAGACCTGCAGGCTCCTGCCCCACAGCCGCGACCACAAGCGCCTGCTCGACGGCGACAAGGGCCCCAACACCGGCGGCATGGGCGCCTTCGCCCCGGTGGAGACCGGCCCGGACCTGGAGTCGGCCATCCGCGGGATCTTCGAGTCGGTCCTGGCCGGCCTGCGCGAGGACGGGCTGGACTACCGGGGCCTGCTCTACGCCGGCCTGATGCTCACCGCCCAGGGCCCCAAGGTCCTCGAGTTCAACTGCCGCTTCGGCGACCCGGAAACGCAGGCTTTGCTGCCCCTGCTGGACTGCGACCTGGCGGCGCTCTGCCTGGCCTGCGCCGAGGGCCGCCTGGGGACCGCCGAGCTCAAGTTCCGGCCGGGCGCCTGCGTCTGCGTGACCCTCGCCTCCGAGAACTACCCGCGCGCGCCCATGACCGGCCGGCCGATCCTGGGCCTGGAGGAGTTCCCGGCGGGCGCCTGCGGCCTGGGGCTTTGCCCCAGGGGAAGTCCCGCCGGTGCCGGCCGGACGGATTTTCCTACGGCCGGCGCGGACCTGATGCTCTTCCACGCCGGGACGGCCCGCCCGGGAGGGAAGTGGACCACCGCCGGCGGGCGGGTGCTGGGCGTGACGGCCTGGGGCCCGGACGCGGCCGCCGCGCGCCGCCGCGCCTACGAGGGCGTTTCGCGCATCAGCTTCGACGGGATGCACTACCGTCGCGACATCGCGGGAGAGCTTCTGGCCATCCGATGAACAAGAACCTGGTCGGGATATTGATGGGCAGCCGCAGCGACTGGGAGGCCATGAAGGCCGCCTCGGAGACGCTCCAGGATTTCGGCGTCGCGCACGAGTGCCGGGTCCTCTCCGCCCACCGCACGCCCGAGGCCGTGTCCCGCTACGCGGTCGCGGCCGAGGCCCGGGGCCTGCGGGTGCTCATCGCGGGCGCGGGCGGGGCCGCGCACCTGGCCGGCGTCGTCGCGTCCAAGACCATCCTGCCGGTGCTGGGCGTGCCCATGGCCTCCAAGCACCTCGGCGGGCTGGACTCCCTGCTCTCCACCGTGCAGATGCCCAAGGGCGTCCCGGTCGCGACCTTGGCCATCGGCGAGAGCGGGGCGGCCAACGCGGCGCTCCTGGCCGTGGCCATCCTCGCCCTCTCGGACGCGGGACTGCGCCGCAAGCTCAAGGCCTTCCGCGGCAGACAGGCCCGCGCGGTCCTCTCCCAGAAGCTGTAGGCCGGCCGCATTCCAGATTCCAGATTCCGCATTGACAAAGCCGGAGTCGGGCGCTACACTAGCCGACAACGGGGACCGTTGCCATGACCTTCACTGCGACCCTCCTGTGCGCTGCCTTCCTCGCGGCCGCGGGCTTCTGCGCGCCAAAAGTCGAGAAATCAGGCAAGGCCGACATTCCCGGTCCGGCGCCCGCCCCCACCGCCTCAGCCAAGCCGACCCCGGCGGCGGACCTGACCAAGGAGGTCAAAGCCGCTAAGACCCCGTCGGCCTCTGCGACGGCGATAGAGAAGACCGGCGCGGCGCTGGCCGATAAGCCGACAGCCCTGAAGAATCCCGTGGCCGCGCAAGGCGAGAACACCAACCTCCTCGACGTGCCGAAGAAGGCGCTCAAGGACGTGACGAAGAATGTGGTCGACACAGTGGCCACGGTACCGAAACTGAACCTGCCCAAATTGAACCCTGCGGGTCCGCTGAACCTGCCTCCGACCTTGAGCCCGGGCCAGCCGCCGGCCCAGACGCCCAGCCGCTCCGACACCTCTCCCACGGGTTCGAGCGCGCAGGCGGCTTCGGGCGCCGCGGGCCAGTCCCCTGCCGGAGCCCAGCAGTCCCCCGCGGGCGTGGACTCCAACCTCTCCTTGGCCAAGAACATACTCAGCGGCATGCCCCAGACCCCCGACGTCAAGTCGGCGCTGTCCCTGATCGATGCCTACAACAGGTCCGGCGCGGCCGGGGACCCTTCGGCGCTGAACTCGGCTTTCGCCACGGCGGGACTGAGGCCCGAGCCTGCGGCCGCGAAGAAGGCGCAGGCCGCGCAGCGGGCCGCCGTCCCGCCGGGCCAGCTCGCGGATCCCGCCGGCCAAGCCCCGGTCAGCATCGTCATCCCGGACCCCGGTCCGCAAGCCAAGCGCCCGGCGCAGGGCGTGCCGATCTTCATGGGCGGTAGCGAGGTCGGCGAGGAGGGCCTCACGGACCTGGAACGGGCCCGCATGACTTTGCTGCGCACGGACCAGCTCCTGGAGCAGAACCCGAACGACGTCCAGGCGCGAACGGACCGGGCCGAGGCGCTCAACATCCTGGGCGACTACGACGCTGCCGCCGAGGAGGCCACCAAGGCCCTGCAGCTGGATCCCACGTCCATCAAGGCTCTCAACGCCCGTGCCTACGCCAACAACAAGCGCGGCCAATACGCTTTCGCCCTGCAGGACGCGGACCTGGTGGTCAAGCTGGCTCCCGGCAACGCCATGGGGCACCTCAACCGGGCCATAGCCCTGGAAGGCCTGGGGCGCTGGGACGAGGCGCTGCGGGAATACGAGCTGGCCGCGAGCCTGGATCCGGCCATGCGCGCCTTGCTGCGCGACGCCCAGGCCCGGCATTCCGCGCGCGCGCCGGCTGGCAGCGCGCGCGCGGAGCTGGCCTCCCGCCCCCTGGTCTGGGCCGGCGTCGCCCTGCTGTTGGCCGCTGGGCTGCCTCTGGGGCTCTGGCTGAGGTCCCGGGCGGGCCGGCTGGGCCCCGCTCCGGCGCGGGAGGTCGACGTCGGCAGCGTCATCGGGGGCAGCTACCGCATCGACCGGCTCATCGGCGAAGGCGGCATGGGCAAGGTCTTCGAGGGCTTCGACGCGACCATCCGGCGCAAGGTCGCCGTCAAGATGATGCGGCCCGAGCTGCGCCGGGAGCTCGGCGACGCGCAGATCCTCGACGAGGCGCGGTTGGTGGCCCTGGCCAGGCATCCCAACATCGTGGAGATCTTCGCCGTGCTCCAGGAGGCGGGGGAGATCTTCTTGGTGTTCGAGTTCGTGGCGGGGCGCCCTCTCTACGCGATCCTGCAGGCCAAGGGCCGGCTCCCCCTCGCCGAGACCGCGCACATCCTGGGCCAGGTCGCCGCGGGGCTCGACCTCGCGCACGCCAAGCGGGTCATCCACCGCGACCTCAAGCCGGCCAACGTGGTGATCTCCAACGAGGGGGTCGCCAAGCTCATGGACTTCGGCATCGCCCACCGCTCCAGCGCCCAGGCGACCCGGGAGTCCTCGCAGGCGGGGGGGACGCTGCCCTACATGGCCCCGGAGCAGCACCAGGGCCTCGTCTGCAGGGAGAGCGACCTCTACGCCCTCGGCGTCATGGCCTACGAACTGCTCACCGGGTCCCGCCCCTTCGACGGCCCGGACCTGCTCGAGCTCAAGCAGAAGGCGTCCTTCCCTCCGGCCTCAGGCCGGGCGCCGGGCCTCCCCCCCCTGATCGACGGGGTGCTGAGCCGGGCGCTGGCCGCGGACCCCGGAGCGCGCTTCCATTCCGGCAAGGAGTTCATCGACGCCCTGGCCGGCTGAGTCCGGCTAAGGACTGGGCATGAACATCCTCTACCTCTCCCCGAGTTTCCCGCCCAACTACCGCCGCTTCCCGGTGTGCCTGCGCGAGGCGGGCGCCACGGTGGTGGGCATCGGCTGGCAGGAGGCCGGGAGCCTGAGCCCCGAGGTCCGCCGGTCCATGGCCGACTACTGCCAGGTGCCGGACATGGGCAACTACGACCACGTGCTCCGCGCGGCCGGCTATCTGGTCTCCCGCGTCGGCAAGCTCGACCGCGTCGTGTCCCAGGAGGAGCACTGGATCGACCTGGAGGCGGCCCTGCGCCTCGACTTCAACGTGCCGGGCGACAAGCCCGACGCGATCCGGAGCCTGCGCCGAAAGTCGCTCATGAAGGAGGTCTTCGCGCGGGCCGGGGTGCCGGCCGCGCGCGGAGAGCTGGCCGCGGACCTGGAGGCGGGCCTGAGCTTCGCCCGGCGGGTGGGCTACCCGCTGATCGCCAAGCCGGACCGGGGCGTGGGGGCCCACGCGACCTGCAAGCTGTCGGATGACGGCGAGCTGGAGGGCTTCTTCAGAAGCCGGGACCCGGAGGTCACCTACATCATCGAGGAGTTCCTGGGAGGCATCATCGAGTCCTTCGACGGGCTGACCGGCAAGGACGGCGCCATCCTCTTCACCGCGTCCCACCAGTTCTTCCCCGACATCATGACCGTGGTCAACGAGGACGACGACCTGCACTACTGGTCCATGCGCCGCATCCCCCCGGACCTCGAGGATCTGGGGCGCCGGGCCATCGCCGCCTTCGGGCTGCGCGAGCGCTTCTTCCACCTGGAGTTCATCCGCGGGCCGCGGGGGCGCCTGACGGCCATGGAGCTCAACGCGCGGCCCCCGGGGGGGCTGACCACGGACATGTTCAACTACGCCAACGACATCGACGTGTACCGGGAATGGGCCAACGTGGTGGTCCATGGGACCTTCGCGGCCCGCTGCGAGCGGCCCTATCACGTCTGCTACATCGGCCGCAAGTCGAACAAGCGCTACGCCCGCTCGCACGAAGAGGTGCTCCGGGCGTACGGCCCGCGGATCCTGGTCCACACCCCCATCGACTCCGTTTTCCGGCGGGCCATCGGCGACTACGCCTATCTGGTGCGGGACCCCGAGCTGGAGCAGATCCAGCCCATCGTGGCGTTCATCCAGCAGGTGCGCCCGGAATGATATCATGTACGCGCTGATGAAGGATCCCCAGGGAGCGGGCCGAGCCGGGCAGGGACCCATCCTCGTCGTGGACGACGACGCGGACGGCCTGGCCTGCGACCGGGTTATGCTGGAGAAGGCGGGCTACGCGGTGGCCGCCGTCCCCGGCGCCCGGGCCGCCCGCGAGGAGCTGGACCGCCAGGACTTCGCCGTGGTGGTGGCGGACCTGCGCCTGGCCGACGGTTCGGGGCTGGAGGTCCTCGCCGACGCGCGCGAGCGGCGACCCCTCAGCGTGGGCCTCATCGTCACCGCCTACAGCTCCTTGGACTCCGCCCTGCAGGCCCTTCGGGAAGGGGTCTTCGACTACGTGCTCAAGCCCTTCACCGAGGAAGTCCTGCAGGCCGCGGTGCGCCGCGCCCTGGAGCATCACCGGGTCAAGGCCGAGCTGGCCCGGCAGACCGCGCGGCTGGAGGAGCTGCAGACCCGCCTGGACCGGCACCTGCGGCTGCTCGAGAATATCTCGCACGAGTTCAAGAACCCCCTGTCCGTGGTCTACGGCTACGCCACCCACCTGCTGCGCCAGCAGAACGACCCCGCCCGGGCCAAGGACATCCAGGAGGGGCTCTCGACCATCCGCAAGGGCGCCCAGCGCCTGACCGCCCTGCTCGGCGAGCTCCTGGACACCGTGCAGCTCTCCAACCGCAAGCTGGAGCTGGACGTGGAGACGGTCAGCGCCTGGGGCCTCATCCAGGAGGCGGTGCTGGAGCACAGCCTGGGGGCGCAGGCCCGCGGGCTCTCCCTGGAGTGCGCAGGCGAGGATCCGGGCCTGACGGTGCGCGCCGACGTCCGGCGGGTCCAGCAGGTGCTAACCAACCTCGTCTACAACGCGCTCAAGTTCACCAGGCCGGGCGGCCAGGTGCGGGTCTCCATCGCGCCGGACGAGGGCTTCGTGCGCTTCTGCGTGCGCGACACGGGCGTGGGCATCTCGCCCCCGGACCTGGCGCTGATCTTCGAGCGCTTCTACCAGGCGGGCAAGCCGGCCGACCAGCAGCCCGGGCTGGGCCTGGGGCTGGAGATCTCCCGCGGACTGGTGGAGCTGCACGGCGGCCGCATCTGGGCCGAGAGCGTGCTGGACCGCGGCTCGTCCTTCTACTTCACCTTGCCGGCGGGGGGCGCGGAGGGGTCCCGCCCAGCTTAGCCGGGGCCATGCCCGCAGGCCCTGGACATCCGAACGTTCATCGGCTATCCTAATGGTCTCATGAGCAGGATCCTCAAGGCGTCCCCGCTTCTCGCCCTGCTGCTGTCCCTGCAGGCCGCGGCGCAGACCGTCGGCCCGAAGGGCGCGGCCGTCGAACGGGTCGAACTCTCGCCGGTCTCCGGGACTTCGGGATCGAAGCTGGGCTCGGCCCCGTCCGTCTCCCCCAGCCTCTCCCCCGCGACGCTGAGCGGGACCTTGGCCTCGCCGCAGGCTCCCGTGCCGGCCGTGGCCCCGCGCGTGGAGCTGCCCGCTCCGGCCGCTCTTCCCGCCAGCCCGGTCCCGTCCCCCGCGGTCGTTCCCGGCGAGACCTCGGCCTCGGACGAGACGGTCCTGGAGACGGTCCGCGGCCAGCCCAACCGGCTGGGCCGCAGGATCGACGAGGCGCGCCGGCTCTGGGCCGCGCCGCAGGACAAAACGACCGACGTCTCGGTCGACGCCTACAGCCCGGCCGTCGCTCGGGTGGCCCTCAACATCGAATCCCAGCTCGCGGCCATGGCGGCCGTACCCGGCAACGAGAACGACCCGCTCTTCGCCACGATCTCCCGCAACGCGCAGGGCTTCCTGAAGACCATCGACGGCCACATCAAGAGCGGGGCCATCGACCCGAGCGCCTCCATCCGGGCCTCGGCCTCGGACCCGGAGCAGCCCTTTTCCAGACGCCAGTTGCGGGTGGGCATCTATCCGGTGGCCGGAGACCCTCTGCACTGGGCGCACATCTTGATCGGCCTGCAGGCCATCGCCCAGCTCAAGCTCGACAAGGTGGTCTTCGTCATGGCCGGTGACGACCCGCGCAAGCCCGAGATGACCAAGGCCGTGGTGCGCCATCCCCTGGGCCAGGCAGTGCTGGAGACCTTCGCCCCCTTCTTCGCGTACTCCTCCATCGCGAAGGGCACGGATTTCGACGGGGAGACCAACATCTTCCGGATCCTGTCCCTCAACCCGAAGCAGAACCTGGACGCCTTCTACCTGGTGGGAGACGACCACTACAAGCTCAAGAACGCCAAGGGCGGCGACGACACCATCCCCAAGCTCGAGAAGAACCGCTTCAAGCCGGAACTGGGATTCAACCCGAGGTACCACGAGGTGAGCGTGGCCTTCATAGAGCGCGAGACCGACGCCCAGACGCGCAGCCGGATCCGCACGGTCCTCGACGTGCAATTCCTGCCCCAGATCGAGTTCGAGGCCTCATCCACCGCGGTGCGCAAGCACGGGCGCTACGCTTTGATGCCGTACTCCGCCTACGACTACGTCCGGCGCCACAAGCTGGGGCTCTACGGCATCCCAGCCGACTGAGGAGCGCTCATGAAATGCCCTAAATGCCCGGGGACGGACCTGGAAGCCGTAGGCCTGCCGTTCCGGGACCGCAGCATCCCGGGGCCGGACGAGACCGCGGGGACTCTGGAAGTGGACCTGTGCGCTTCCTGCGGCGGGGTCTGGTTCGACAAGAACGAGCTGGACCGCTACCTGGACTCGGCCGCCAAGCCCTTGCCGCCCATGGCCAAGGCGGTGGACCGGGCTCAGGACGCGAAGGCGGGGCTCTGCCCGCGCTGCAACCTGCCCTTGGCCAAGAAGCCTTTGCCCAGCAACCCCTTGCTGAGCGCGGACTGCTGCGCAAAGTGCGGGGGGCTGTGGCTCGACGCGGGTGAGCTGGAGCGCGCCGCGGGCAAGGATCTGCCTTTCGCGGAGAGGCTCAAGGCCGCGTTCAGCGGCGTCTAGTCCGGGTCAGGCCAGCCGCAGCTGCGCCAAAGAAGCGACGGCATCGCCTCCGCTCTTATCCGGGACGATGCTCAGCTCCAGGACGGTGACCGCGGGCAGCTCGACGCGGTGGTCTTCCGTCTCGCTGGTCGCGCCTGCGGGGCTGAAGTTCCACTGCTGCCGCACGATCTCCCGGTAGGTCTTCCCGTTGTCCGGCGACCAGCTCAGGACGTACTCTTGGGTGCGCTCAGCGCCGGTCTCCACGAAGCGCAGCCAGATGCGCCTGAGGCGCAGCGGAGAGGCGAAGAGCAGCCGGATGGTCTGCTTTCCGGGCCCGGCGGCGCGCCACCCGGCGGCCTGCCCGGGAAGCAAGGCGGACTCTATGGGATGAGCGGCGTCCTCCGAGCTGAGCTCCACCTCCGCGAGCCGGTCCAGATCCAGCCAGTCCTGGGCGGGAGCTGCGGTCTCCTTGAGAACTTGGGCGATGATCCGCTTGCGCATGGGTATGCCTCCTGATTTCAGACTCGACTTGCGACCTTCGGCTGCTTCAGACTGTCCTGAGAACGGGGCGCATACCAGGCCGCCGTAGCCGATGCGTCAGATTTTCGCTGATGTTATATGGCGTATTGATGAATCAGTTCTGATACGAAGGTCTGGTAAGGTATTCCCAGATGTCTTGCTTTCTGTTTAATGCTCTCGAGGTCCTGGCTGTTGACCCGGATACTCAAGACAGCATCCTTTTTGCGCCTAGCAATGGCTTCGGCGATTCGATTGAACTCCGCCACTGGCACCGGCTGATACTTGCCATGAAGGAGATCCCTTTCAATCGCCTTTTCGCTTTGACTAAGACGAACCCGTTTCATCCTAATTCTCCTTGCTTCCACCTTTTTGTGTATTTCCGGTCCTGGCTTTTGAGAGCGTCCCAGCGGAAGTCCATCCACTAATAGTGTAATACATTTGTCATTACATGTCAAGTGCTGGGCGGCCTGTACGCATAACGTTGGCGCTCCGCTGATTTGCGCGCGACCACCGAAGCCGATGCTGTGCAGATTCCCACTAAGTCTGCCCCCCTCTCACGGACCCAGTTCCAGCCGGTTCTCAAGAGAAACAGCATGCCGCGCCGACTGCGGCTCCTGCTCCTACCACGCCAAAGGCAGCTCCGGCTGTCTCGTATCCACAGACCGCTTCTTCTTTTCCTGCGGCCGCGGCGCCGCCAAGCCGTCCAATATCTCATCCGCCGCCCTCTCCAACAGCTCCAGATACCTCCCCACATCGTACTCCAACGGCCCATCCATCAG